>JAFARH010000174.1 GCA_019245555.1 Betaproteobacteria bacterium | reverse complement strand
CAGGCCGTAGCCCGCGCCCCGGACAGTATCGATCAGCTCGTGATGGCCGGTCGGCTCGAGCGCCTTGCGCAGGCGGCGGATGTGGACGTCGACCGTGCGCTCCTCGATATAGACGTGGTCGCCCCACACCTGGTCGAGGAGCTGGGTGCGCGAATACACGCGCCCGGGATGGGTGAGGAGAAAGTGCAGAAGCTTGAATTCTGCGGGCGAGAGCTGCAGGCGCTGGTCGCCTACTGTCACGCGATGGCTCGCCGGATCGAGACGGAGGCCTTCGACTTCGACGACATCACCCGAGAGCTGCGGGGCGCGCCGCCGGAGAACCGCCTTGATGCGGGCGGCGAGCTCCTTGGGCGAGAAAGGCTTGGTGAGGTAGTCGTCCGCGCCGGCTTCGAGGCCGGTGATCTTGTCGTGTTCCATCGCGCGAGCGGTGAGCATCAGGATGGGCAGGTCGCGTGTACGTGCATCGGCGCGCAGGCGCCGCGCGAAGGCGAGGCCCGACTCACCCGGCAGCATCCAGTCGAGCACCACGACGTCGGGGAGTGCGGAGCGGATTGCGGCTTCGGCTTCCTCGGCGCTTGCAGCGCGGCGCACACGGTGGCCGAAGTGCTCGAGGTTGACGGCGACGAGCTCCTGGATCTGCGGCTCGTCTTCGACGACTAGGACGCTTGCGCTCAAGCAGCCTCGCGGCTCGAGATGTGCCGGACGTCAGTGCCCTTTACGATGTAGATCACGTATTCGGCCATGTTCTTTGCATGGTCGCCCATGCGCTCGATCGCCTTTGCGACCCAGATGACGTCGATCGAAGTGGTGATGGTCCGCGGGTCTTCCATCATGTAAGTAACGAGCTGCCGCAAGAGCGACTGGAATTCGGCGTCGATCAGCTGATCCTGCTCGATCACCTCCTGCGCTGAATTGGTGTCGAGGCGCGCGAATGCGTCGAGTGCGCGGCGCAGCATGGTCAGGACGATGTCAGCGCCATGGCGCACGTCGGCCGTGCGCGTCAGGCGGCCGTTGCCCTCCCGCTCGTGGATGCTCTTGCCCATCCGGGCGATCTTCTGCGCCTCGTCGCCGATGCGCTCGAGATCCGTCACGGTCTTGGTAATGGCGAAGATCAAGCGCAGATCGTTGGCCGCGGGCTGGCGCTTGACGATCACATGGCTGCATGCGCCGTCGAGCGCGACCTCCATCTCATTCACCCGTCGGTCGGTCGCGATTACTTCATCGAGGAGGGCCCGCTCGCCGCTGCTGAAACCTTCCAGCGCACGGCGGATCTGCGATTCGACCAGCCCACCCATTTCGAGGACGCGGGAGCGGATGGATTCAAGCTCCGCGTCGAACTGCTTGGAAAGATGCTCGTTCACGCCCACGCCCATTATGACAAATCAATGACCGGGAATCTCCGGACGCCCAAGGGTATGGGGCTTAGATGACCGTTCCATGACGGCTCACCGAAAGTAGTCACGAAACGGAAATATTGGGTCCCTAGGCTCGCGCCCTAGCCTTACTTAGCCAATCAGGAGATCTCGTGTTCAACAGACTATTGAGCGCGGCCGCCGTCGCGGCATGCGCGTTCAGCACCGCTGCGATCGCCGCCGACATTACCGGCGCCGGCGCCACCTTCCCCTACCCGATCTACGCCAAGTGGGCCGACGCCTACAAGAAGGAGACTGGCGTGGGCCTGAACTACCAGTCGATCGGCTCGGGCGGCGGCATCAAGCAGATCACCGCCAAGACGGTCGACTTCGGCGCATCCGACATGCCGCTCAAGCCCGATGAGCTCGACAAGCCCGGCCTTGTGCAATTCCCGACGGTGATCGGCGGCGCGGTGCCCGTCGTTAAGCTCGCCGGCATCGAACCCGGCCAGCTCAAGCTCGACGGCAAGACGCTCGGCGATATCTACCTCGGCAAGATCACTCAGTGGAATGACGCCGCGATCGCCCAGCTCAACCCCGGCGTCAAGCTGCCCGCTACGGCGATCAGCGTGGTGCATCGCTCGGATGGCTCGGGCACGACATTCATCTGGTCGAACTACCTCTCCAAAGTGAATGACGAGTGGAAGTCGAAGGTCGGCGAAGGCACGGCGGTGAACTGGCCGACCGGCGTTGGCGGCAAGGGCAACGAGGGCGTCGCGTCCTACGTGCAGCGTATCGAGGGCGCGATCGGCTATGTCGAGTACGCGTACGCCAAGCAGAACAAGATGGCCTACGTCGTGATGAAGAACAAGGATGGCGACTACGTCGCGCCGAGCGCGAAGTCGTTCGCGGCCGCTGCAGCCGGCGCCGACTGGAAAGCCGCACCGGGCATGTACCTGATCCTGACCGATGCCCCGGGCAAGACCTCCTGGCCGATCGCCGGCGCGACCTTCATCCTCATGCACAAGGCGCAGGAAAAGCCCGAGAGCGCAAGAGAAGTCCTCAAGTTCTTCAACTGGGCTTACGCCAAGGGCGACAACATGGCCGAGGAGCTCGACTATGTGCCGCTGCCCGATGCGGTGGTGAAGCTGATCGAGACGAACTGGAAGTCGCAGATCAAGGACGGTTCAGGGAAGTCACTGTATTGACCGGCAACGCACGTGAAACCGACGCGGGGCAATCGAGCTCCGCGTCGGTTTTCGGAAGGCAGTCCTTTAGAATCCGCGAGGTCGTTCTTTGAGCGCTGTCCTGCCAATTCCTGATTCCGCCAACGCAGCAGAAGTAACCAAGGCAAAGCCGCCCGAGCCGCGCCCGGCGGCCTATGCGGGGTGGATGGACACCGCGTTCGAGCAGCTCACGCGCTTCTTCGCGTTGCTGGTGTTCAGCCTGCTCGCGGCGATCCTCATCTCGCTCGTTATCGGCAGCCAGCTCACGCTCGAGAAGTACGGCTTCAATTTCCTGTGGAACGCATCCTGGGACCCGGTGCAGGAGAACTTCGGCGCGCTGGTGCCGATCTACGGCACGCTCGTCACTTCGGCGATCGCCATGCTGATCGGCGTGCCGGTCAGCTTCGGCATCGCTCTCTTCCTCACCGAGCTTTCGCCGGCTTGGCTCAAACGCCCGCTCGGCACCGCCATTGAGCTGCTCGCAGCGATCCCGTCGATCATCTACGGCATGTGGGGGCTGTTCGTCTTCGCGCCGATCTTCCAGCTCTACGTGCAGCCGTGGCTCATTGCTGCGTTCGCTCCGGTGCCGGGCCTGGGTGCGCTCTTCAAGGGACCGCCGCTCGGCATCGGCATGATGAGCGCGGGGCTCATCCTTTCGATCATGGTGATCCCGTTCATCACCGCTGTGATGCGCGATGTGTTCGAGCTTGTGCCGCCGCTCCTCAAGGAATCGGCCTATGGCCTGGGCGCGACGACCTGGGAGGTCGTGTGGCGCGTCGTGCTGCCCTACACCAAGGTCGGCGTGATCGGCGGCGTCATGCTGGGCCTCGGCCGCGCGCTCGGCGAGACGATGGCGGTCACGTTCGTCATCGGGAATGCGCACCAGCTTGCCGTTTCTCTGATGGCGCCGGGGAACAGCATCGCGTCGGCGCTCGCCAATGAATTCACCGAGGCTGTTGGCGACGTCTATTTCTCGGCGCTGATCGAGCTCGGGCTGATCCTCTTCCTGATCACGACGATCGTGCTCGCGCTGTCGAAGCTGCTCCTGCTGCAGCTCTCGCGCCAGGAAGGCACCACGACATGAGCGCCGAAGCCGCAGCCGCTGTCAGCGCGATCTCGCCCACGAATCCGGTCTACCGGGCGCGCAAGCTCCAGAACCGCATCCTCCTGTTGATCTCGTTCCTCGCGCTCGCCTTTGGCCTTTTCTGGCTGGCGTGGATCCTTGGCACGCTGCTTTACGAAGGCGGCACGGCACTCCTTCGCGCGACGCTCTACTACCAGATGACGCCGCCGCCGGGGTCGGACGGTGGTCTTGCTAATGCCATTGCAGGGAGCGCGCTCCTCATCGTGATGGGTACCGTGATTGGCACGCCAGTCGGCATCCTGGCCGGCACTTATCTCGCGGAATACGGCAAAGGCAGCTGGCTCGCCGCCGCGACGCGCTTCCTCAACGACGTGCTGCTTTCCGCGCCCTCGATCGTCATCGGGCTTTTCGTGTACTCGGTGTACGTGGCTCGAGTGAAGCACTTCTCAGGGTTTGCAGGAGCGCTTGCGCTCTCGCTCATCGTTATCCCAGTCGTGGTGCGCACCACCGACGACATGCTGAAGCTTGTGCCGAACAGCCTGCGCGAGGCGGCCGTGGCGCTCGGCTGCCCGATGTGGAAGATGATCACGCTGGTGTCGTACCGCGCCGCGCGCGCGGGCATCGTCACCGGCATCCTGCTCGCCGTGGCGCGCATCGCCGGCGAGACGGCGCCGCTCCTCTTCACCGCCCTCAACAACCAGTTCTGG
>JAFARH010000433.1 GCA_019245555.1 Betaproteobacteria bacterium | reverse complement strand
GCACCCGATGCGCATTGGCCTTGTCCTTCGGCGGACCCCAGATGTTGGGATCCTCGATGACGCGCATCGCGCCGTAGCCGATCCGGTTGACGTTCAGGTCGCCGATCTTCATTCGAGCGCGTGCTTGAGCTCGGCGATCAGGTCCTGCACGTCTTCGATTCCCACTGACAATCGCACTAGGCCATCGCTGATGCCAAGTCCGGCCCGCACCTCTTCGGGCAGCGAGGCGTGCGTCATGATCGCCGGATGCTCGATCAGGCTCTCCACGCCGCCAAGGCTCTCGGCCAACGTGAAAAGGTCGCAGCGTTCGAGAAAACGCTTCGAGGCGCCGAGCCCGCCTTTCAGCACCGCGGTGACCATGCCGCCGTAGCGCTGGTTCATCTGCTTTGCCGCGAGCAGGTGCTGCGGATGGCTGGCGAGGCCGGGATAGATCACGCGCTCTATCTTCGGATGCTTCTCCAGCCACGCCGCGATGTGCATCGCATTACCGCAGTGGCGCTCCATGCGCAGCGCAAGCGTTTTGATGCCGCGAAGGGTGAGGAATGCGTCGAACGGGCTCGGCACGCCGCCCACCGCGTTCTGCAGGAAGCCGAGTCGCTCCCTGAGTTCCGCGTTCTTGCGAATGATCGCGGCGCCGCCGATGACGTCGGAGTGTCCGTTCAGGTACTTCGTGGTGGAGTGCACGACGATGTCGAAGCCATGCTCCAGCGGCCGCTGGATCCAGGGCGAGGCGAATGTGTTGTCGCAGACGCAGATCAGCTTCTTGCGATGAGCGATCTCCGCAACCGCGGAGAGATCCACCAGCTTGAGTAGCGGGTTGGTCGGGGTCTCGACCCAGAGCATGCGCGTATTGGGCCGGATCGCGGGCTCGAGCGCTTTCGTGTCGGAGAGGTCGATAAAGCTCGCCTGGAGTCCCGCGGAACGCTTGCGAACGCGCTCCAGGATCCGGTAGCTACCGCCATAGAGGTCGTGCATGCAAACGACGTGGTCTCCGGCGTCGAGCGTTTCCAGCACGGTGCCGATCGCCGCCATGCCGGAGGAGAAGGCGAAGGCTGCGTCGCCATTCTCGAGCGCAGCGAGGCAGGCCTCGAGGGCATCGCGCGTCGGATTGCGCGTGCGCGCATAGTCGAAGCCTTGGTGCTCGCCTGGGCTCGACTGCGCATAGGTCGATGTGGCGTAGATCGGTGTCATCACAGCGCCCGTGCGGGGATCCGGCTCCTGGCCGGCGTGCACGACCTTGGTATCGAACTTCATTTGTTCAGCCATCGCTGCCTGAGCCAGTTGAGGAGGTCGATGCGCGTGACGAGGCCGAGGAACTCGGAACCGTCGACCACGATCGCGACCATACCGCGTTTGAAGACATCCATCAGCTCCTCGAGAGACGCGCTTGGCGCGACGGTCACGATGTGGCTCTCCATCGCCTCGGTAACGCGCTCGTTAAAATGCTCTGGATTGTCGTACACCTCGGCAAGGATGTCCTCTTCGTCGACAATGCCGACGATACGTCCGTCCTTGAGGACGGGAAGCTGCGAGACATCGTAGAGCTTCATGCGCTGGTACGCCGTCAGCACCTTGTCGTCCGCGCTGACAGTGGCGACTGCGCGGTCGTGATGCCGCCGGCTGATGAGGTCGCGCAGGTCGCCGAAGCGCTTCCGCTCGATGAAGCCCTGGTCGAGCATCCAGAAGTCGTTGTAGACCTTGGATAGATATTTGTTGCCGCTGTCGCAGACGAGGCTCACGACGCGCTTCGGCGCCGTCTGCTCGCGGCAATAGCGCAGCGCCGCGGCTAACAGCGTGCCAGTGGATGTGCCGCCCATCACGCCTTCCTTGAGGAGCAGCTCGCGGCAGGTGAGGAGCGCCTCCTTGTCCGGGATCGCGTAGGCCTTCTTCACGTGCGAGAGGTCGCATACCGGCGGAACGAAGTCCTCGCCGATGCCTTCCACCACCCAGCTGCCAACGGTCGGCGGGAATTTCCCGGTCTTGATGTAAGGCGCGAGGATCGAACCCTCGGGATCGGCGAGCACCATCTCGGTCTGTGGCGACACCTTCTCGAAGAAGCGCGCGAGTCCGGTGATGGTGCCGCCGGTGCCGCCACCGCAGACCATCGCGTCCACCTGATGTTCCATCTGCGACCAGATTTCCGGTCCGGTGGTCGATTCGTGAGCGAGCGGATTCGCCTCGTTGCCGAACTGATTCATGTAGAACGCGCCCGACGTTTCCTGCGTGATGCGCGCCGCCATGTCCTGGTAGTAATCGGGATGTCCCTTCGTGACATCGGAGCGAGTGAGTCGAACCTCGGCACCGAGGGCGCGCAGATGGAAGATTTTTTCCTGGCTCATCTTGTCGGGCACGACGATGAGTAATCGATATCCCTTCTGCGCGGCGACCAGCGCGAGGCCAAGGCCAGTGTTGCCCGCGGTCGCCTCGACGAGCAGCGAGCCCTTCTTGATTTTTCCGTCGCGCTCCGCAGCCTCGACCATCGAAAGAGCGATGCGGTCCTTGATCGAGCCGCCGGGATTCTGGTTCTCGAGCTTTAGGAAAAGCCGACAAGGACCGATGTCGAGGCGTTGGGCCTCGATCATTGGTGTATTTCCGATGAGCTCTAGGACAGAAACCATTGATTTAATAAGATGGGCAATATCCCACTATGCGCGGCGCGGGATGCGTGGTTGATGTCCCACATCGGGGGCGCGCAACATTCTGGCGCAGTCCTGTTACGGAGGATGGCTTGCAGATCGAGGGCGGGACGCGAGGCGGTACCCTTTTGGGAAGTATTTCGGATTTCTGCCGCCGCACAGGCATGGCGGAATCGACTTTTGGTCGCCGAGCCGTCAACGACGGCAAGTTCGTCGCGCGTTTGCGCGACGGCGCACGGGTGACGCCGGAGACCCTTACCCGGGTCAACGATTTCATCGCGAAGAACGGCGGGCAGAGCGCGGGGGAGACGCCGCCCGAGCTGATGCCGCTGATTCATGCGGGCGCGCCGCAGCGTGCGCCGATACCGGCGCAGAAAGCCGATCCCGAGACCAACTTCCGCTTCTTCGACAACCGCCAGAAGTACCTCCTCTTCGTCAACACGTGCAGCGAGAAGGACGTGATCGCGCGACGCGTGGGACTCGAGCTCGGCCAGATTCATCCCCGGCCGCCGGCGGTGCGCCTGTTCGACGCCGGCATGGGCGACGGCACGGTGCTCGCGCGCGTGATGCGCGAGATGCATCGACGTTTCCCGACGGTGCCGTTCTACATCGTCGGCAAGGAGATCAGCCTCGAGGACGTGCGGTTGAGCCTGCGCAAGATGGCGGACCGCTTCTTCGAGCATCCTGCAACGGTTCTCGTCGTCACCAACATGTACTACAGCGAGGCACCGTGGTTGCAGCCGCGCGCCGTAGAGCATGCAACGTCCATGGTGTGGCACGAGGCCGCACTGACTGGCAGCACCTCGCACGATTTCAGCGAGCAGATGGCGGCGCTCGAACCGTTCCTCGCCAAGAACTGGCAGGCGCGCCACAGCCCGAAGACCGGCAATCCCATCTACGAGCATCCGACCGCGCTCGTCATCTACCGAGAGGACTACCGGTTCCTCCTCGAGAACGTGATCCCGAGGCGCGGCGACAGCAAGGCGGATTACGACATGGTGATCGCCTCGCAGCCATACCGCCTGCGGGCCCCGATCGAATTCAAGGCGCAGAAAGTGATCTCGCCGCTCGTGCGTGCGCTCGGCAAAGGCGGGCGTCTCCTCGGCATTCACTCCCACGGCGACGATCCCGGGCTCGAAATCATCCAGAAGGTCTGGCGCGGCGAGAACCCTTACACGCAGAGCCGCCACGACCTGATGCGCGCGACGAAGACGGAGCTCGGCCGCGATTCCCGGCACTTCAACTTCAACGCCTACGCTGACGCGCGTGCCATCTTCCGCTACGACATGCACACGCTGCCTTCCGAGATTTCTTCGGCCATCGGGACCTCTACGCTCTTCGCCGCGTGGAATGCCGCGATCTACGTAGCGCAGATCGACGACCTTAGACTCTCCGAGGCGGTGCGCGATACGCGCTACCTCGATGCAACCCGAGAAGTTCTCCAAAAACACGGCAGCTTATGGTTCCTGGATGAGTCCTATGTCGTTTCCCGCAAGCGCGACTGAAGCCCGAGTGGATCCTCGCATCGCCGAGTTGGTCGTCGCCGGCTCGCTAGAGATCTCGCCGCGTGACCTGCACCGCGCGAAAGAGGTGGCGGCGCTGCTGCCGACAGGCACCTGCGTCTATATCCCCTCGTTGCCCGGATTGCCGCTCGTCCGCACGCTTGAGGCGATCGCAGCGTTCCGCGAGGTCGGGCTCGATCCGGTGCCGCACGTCTCAGCGAGGCGCATCCTGAATCGCGAGGAATTCACCGACTTCTTGAAGAAGGCCGCCGCGCAATACGGCGTCCACCGCGTGCTGCTCCTCGGTGGCGACGAGCCCCGTCCGAAAGGCCCATTCAACGACAGCCTCCAGATCCTCGAGGAGCGCATCCTCGCCGACTGCGGCGTGCGAGAGATCGGCATCGCCGGCTATCCGGAAGGCCACCCGAAGATTCCGCTCAACGCGCTCGAGAAGGCGATGACACGGAAGCTCGAGCTCGCCAAGCAGCAGTCGATCGGGGTGTATGTAATGACGCAGTTCTCGTTCTCGCCGGCGCGCGTCGTCGACTACTGTTCGACCCTTGCACGCACGTGGCCTGATTTGCCGGTCTACGTCGGCATCGCGGGACCGACGGATCCGGCAGCACTCCTGCGCTACGCGCAGCGCTGCGGCGTAAGCACGTCGCTCCGAGCTCTGCGAAACTTGGGTACCGGCATCGCGCAGCTTGTCACCAACACCGACCCGCAGGACCAGCTTGTCGCGGTCGCGCGTTATACGAGCACGCGGCAGCCAAACAACGTGGTCGGCGTGCACCTCTATAGTTTCGGCGGCGCGGTACGCACCGCCACCTGGATGAGCGAGCGCCTATAAGCTAGAGGGGTGATCACCCTTTCGGCCGCAGAGGCGCGGCGGCTCGCGGTAGCCTCGCAGGGATTCGGAGCGCGGCCGGCAAAGCCGGCGATCGAGCATCTGCGCCAGCTCGCCTCGCGCATCCACGCTTTCCAGATCGACTCTGTCAATGTGCTCGCCCGCGCGCACTACGTGTCGCCTTTCGCGCGCCTCGGCGCCTATCCGGTGAGCGCACTCGATCAGCTCGCCTACGAGAAGCGCGAGCTCTTCGAATATTGGGGCCATGCCGCGTGTCTGCTCCCGGTCTCGCTCTATCCGCTCTTTCGCTACCGCATGGACAAGCACCGCGAGTGGACCGAGAAGTTCATGCGCTCGCCGCGCGGCGCGTACATGGCTAAGGCCTACGCCGAGGTGGCGGAGCGCGGACCCATTTCCGCATCCGAACTTTCCAACGGCGGCAAGCGCTCCGGAAATTGGTGGGGCTGGAGCATCGGCAAGAAGACCATGGAGCACCTCTTCGACACCGGCCTCGTCGCCATCGCCAACCGGCGCGGTTTCGAGCGTCTCTATGACCTTCCGGAACGGGTAATTCCCAAAGCGGCACGCGAAGCGCCGGTGCCAAACCGCGAAGCGGCAATGAAGGAGTTGATACTCCTCTCGGCGAGAGCTCAGGGCGTCGGCACCGCCGAGGACCTTCGCACGTATTTCTATATCGACGGCTGGAGCGACCGAGGCGGACCGGTGCCTTGGCGCTGGACAAGGCAGCGAGGGCGGACGAAACCCATAGCGTCGCGCCTGTTTGCCGAGCTGGTGGAGTCGGGCAAGCTTGTTCCCACGAAGGTAGCGGGCTGGAAAGAAATCGCTTATTCATTACCCGGCTTGAAGGTACCCAAAGCCGTGGAGGCGGCCGCATTTGTCACGCCATTCGATTCGCTGGTTTGGGACCGCGCACGGTTGAAGCGCCTCTTCGGCATGGACTACACGATCGAAATCTATACGCCGATGGCCAAGCGGAAATACGGCTACTACGTTTTCCCGTTCGTGCTGGGTGACAAGATCGTCGCGCGTTGCGATCTCAAAGCCGATCGCGAGCGCGGCACGCTGATGGTGCGAAGCGCGCACTTGGAGCCGGGACACGATGCCCGGCGGGCAATCCCCGCAATGGCGCGCGAGCTGGAGACGATGCGCAACTGGCTCGAGCTGGAGAGCATCGAGGTCGCCAGCCGCGGCGCACTCGGTGCGAAACTAAGGCGCGCGGTTTGAAGCCGCAAATCCTGACGATCGACCGGGGCGTGGAGGTCTACACCCCCGAGCGCTGCTACATCATCGAGCTCGCGAACACGCCGGACGATCCCCATGCTTCGATTGCGCTCGCGCGCGTCGTGCCCGGCATTACCACGCGCTGGCACCGCCTCGTCGGCACGATCGAGCGCTACGTGATCATCGAGGGCCGCGGCCGTGTCGAAGTCGGCGACCTGCCGCCGCGCGAGGTCGCCGCTGGCGACGTGGTGATCATTCCGGCGCTCTGCCGGCAACGAATCACCAACATCGGCACGAACGACCTGACGTTCCTCGCGATCTGCACGCCCCGCTTCGAGCAGAAGAATTACGAGGAAGTCGAGAACCCGTAGAGGCGTTCGGGATTTCGCGCCAGGATCGCTTCGCGTGCCGCAGCATCGGGCACTGCCTCGCCGAGGACATCCAAAAGTTCACCTGCATCGAGCTCGCGATGCGCGAGCAGCTCGTCGTTGTGCACTTGCTGCCGCGCATGGAAGCCGATGTTCGGCCAGTCCGATCCCCAGACGAGGCGCTCAGGCGCGGCCTGGGCCAGCGCGCGAATGTATGGAATGGCGTCGGTGAGACGACCGGTGCTTCGCGTGATGCGATCGGCGCCGGCGACCTTGACCCATGCGCCTTTCGCCGCGAGATCGAGCACGGTCTGGAAGACTGGTTGCTTCAATCCCTGCGCCGCGTCTGGCAAGCCCATATGGTCGATCACCACGGGCACCCCGCACTTCTCGATCGGTCCCGCGAGCGTCGCCAACGTCGTCGGGTCGCAGAAGAGCTGGAGATGCCAGCCGAGCGGCGCGATCAATCTCTCGTAGGTTCGCAGCAGGTTCGACGGCTCGCCGACGTGGCGCCCCGAAAAGGTGTAGAGATTGAGCCGCAGCCCTCTGACGCCTGCCTTGTGCAGGCGCTGCAGGTCGGCGAGCGGTGTCTGCGGCGCGCACACCGCCACACCGCGTCCGCGCGCTCCGATCTGCGACAGCGCTGCGAGCATTGCCCGATTGTCAGTGCCGTGGCCGCTCGCCTGAACGAAGACCGTGCGCTCGAGTCCGACTTCGCTCTTCATGCGCTCGTGCGCCGAGAGTGGCGCCTCGGCCACGTTGTACGCGCGCTCGGGCGCGAGCGGGAAATTGTGAAACGGACCGAACACGTGCATGTGGCAATCGGCCGCGCCTGCGGGCAGCGGCTGCGCCGGCTTGCGATGCGGTCGGTCGAGCGTCTGCATTGCCCTATGATACGGGCCGATGAAAATTGTGCTCGCGGTGCTCGCGCTCGCCAGTTCGGCGTGGGCGCAGGACTATCCAACCAAGCCGGTGCGCGTCATCGTGCCCTATGTCGCCGGCGGCAACGCGGACATCTGGGCGCGCGTGCTTTCGGCGAAGCTCACCGACAGCATGAAAGAGGCGTTCGTGGTCGAGACCAAGCCGGGCGCGAACGGCGGCATCGGCACCGACTTCGTCGCGAAGAGCGCGCCGGATGGCTACACGCTCCTCGCAGTGGCGAGTGGGCCGATCGTTGTCAACCCGGTGCTCTATTCGAAGGTCACCTATGATCCGGTGAAAGACCTGGCGCCGGTCGCGCAATGCGCCGTGTACCAATACGTGCTGGTGACGCGGTCGGATGCGCCGTACAAGACCATCAACGATCTCGTCGCTGCCGCGAAGGCGAATCCAGGGGGACTTGCCTACGGCTCGACGGGGATCGGTGGTGGCAACCACCTCGCCGCGGAGCTGTTTGGACTGACGACCGGGACGCACTTCAATCACATCCCGTACAAGGGCAGTGCTCCGGCGCTGGCCGATCTGCTGGGCGGACAACTCGCGTTCATGTTCGACACGGTGCTGACCTCGGTGCCGCACATCCGCTCGGGAAGGCTGCGGGCCTTTGCCGTCTCCAGTACGAAGCGAGCGCCGTCGCTACCGGAAGTGCCGACGATGCAGGAAGGCGGTTTCCGTGGCTTCGAGATGTCGCAGTGGCAAGGGGTTCTCGCGCCCGCTGGCACGCCGGCGGGTGTGATCAAGAAGCTCAATGCGGAAATGGGGAAGGCGATGCATGCACCCGACGTGCACGAGCGCATCGCGGTGCAAGGCGGGAACGACATCGTCACGGGCACGCCGGAAGAATTCGGCGCGCTGATCCGCGCGGACCTCGAGCGCTACGGAAGACTGATCCGCGAAGCGAAGATCAAGGCGGAATGACTCGTCGTTCCCGCGAAAGCGGGAACCCCGCTTAGCTTCTTTTTACTTCTGAAATTGGGTCCCCGCCTTCGCGGGGACGACAGCGTTCAGCCCCGTCCCACGAACGGCATCTTCGTGGCCATGATGGTCATGAACTGCACGTTCACGTCGAGCGGCAGGTTGGCCATGTGCAGTACCGCGTCACCGACGTGCTTCACGTCCATCAGGGGCTCGGGTTTGATCGAGCCATCGGCCTGCGGCACACCCTTCGCCATGCGAGCAGCGAGCTCCGTGAGCGCGTTGCCGATATCGATCTGGCTGCACACGATGTCGTTCTTGCGGTTGTCGAGCGAGGTCGTCTTCGTAAGGCCGGTGACGGCGTGCTTGGTGGAGGTGTAAGCGACCGACATCGGCCGCGGCGCATGCGCCGAGATCGAGCCATTGTTGATGATGCGGCCGCCCTTCGGGTCCTGTGCCTTCATGATGCGGATCGCCGCCTGGGTGCAGTAGAACATCGCGTTCAGGTTGATGTCGACGACCGCGCGCCACGTCTCGACCGGCAGATCTTCCATCGGCACGGCGGGCGCGCCCATGCCGGCGTTGTTGAAAAGCACGTCGAGGCGGCCCCATTGGTCTTTGACCTTGTCGAAGACGGCGTTCACGTTCTCGGGCTTGGTGATGTCGGCGGGGCAGACGAGGACACGATCCTTGGCGCCGGACTCCGAGGCCGTCTGGTCCAGCATCTCCTTGCGACGTCCGACCAGCGCCACGTTGTAGCCGTCCTTCAATAGCGCGAGTGCGGCTGACTTGCCGATGCCGGTGCCGGCACCGGTGACGATTGCGACTCGTTTCTGGCTCATTGAAATCTCCGTTGGAAAACTGTTATTCGGCCTTGGCGCCCGAGACCATTACGGCCCGGGCGCGGTTCTCGCTGTCGCGCTTGATATAGGCGGCGAACGCGGCCGGCGCGCTGCCGACCGGTAGATACCCTTTTTCGATGAGCTGCTTCTGGTGGAAGTCCGGATCGTCGATGATCTTCAACGTGCCCTTGTACAGGCGCTCCACCGCTTCGCGCGGCGAGTGCGCCGGCAGGAATAGACCGAACCAGGCGTGCGTCTCGACTTCAGGATAGCCGGGC
>JAFARH010000138.1 GCA_019245555.1 Betaproteobacteria bacterium | reverse complement strand
CATCGACATGGATCTCAACCACATCCCCGACGCTGCGATGACCGCCGCCGTGCTTGGGCTCTTAGCCCAGGGCACCAGCACCCTGCGGAACATCGCAAGCTGGCGTGTGAAGGAGACCGATCGCCTTGCGGCGATGGCGACCGAGCTGCGCAAGCTCGGCGCGACCGTGGAGGAGGGGGCCGACTATCTGCGCATCACGCCTGGCGGGCTCAAGCCGGACGTCGCGATCGACACTTACGATGATCACCGCATGGCGATGAGTTTTTCGCTCATGTCGCTCGCCGGCGTTCCTGTGCGCATCAACGACCCGCAGTGCGTCGCCAAGACCTTCCCGGATTACTTCAAGACGCTCGCGACGATCGTCTCCTGACGATCATTCGATCACGCGGTCCGCGCGCAGGATCACGGAGTTGGGAACCGCCAGGCCAATCTGCCGCGCCGCCTTGAGGTTCAGAACGAATTCGAACCTTCTCGCCTGTTCGATCGGCAGCTCGGCCGGCTTGGCTCCCTTGAGGATCCTGTCGACGTAGCTCGTGCCGAGGGTGATCACCTCGCTTTGAATGAAGCCGTAAGACATGAGGCAGCCAAGCTGAGCTATCTCCGCGTGGCCGCATGCCCCGGGCAATCCGCTTTCCCTGGAGAACTGTCCGATCGCGACGCGCAGTCCCAATGCCGTCGGGCTGCGCGCTATCCAGAACGCGTCGGGCTTTTCCTGAAGAAGCCTCGCGAATGCGCTTTCATAGCCGGTATGGGTGCTTTCGACGTGAAAGAGCTCTACGCCGAGAGTCGGGGCCGCACCGCGGATCGCGGTACCCCACGCATTGGTCCAGTCCTCGTTCGTGCCTATGAAGGCGATGCGCCGGGCCTTGGGGACGAGCGCATGCAGAAGCTCGAGCCTCTTTACGTCGGCGCCAGCATCCACATCGACAGTGCTGCCGGTAACGTTGCCGCCGGGCCGTGCCAGGCTGCGCGCTAATCCCGCTTCCACGAGGGTGTCGCCGGCGAGCACGACCATCGGTACGTCGCGCGTCACCTTGACCGCGCGGGCTGCGAACTCGGTGTTCGGGAGCACGATGACATCCGTTTTCAGGCGCACGAGATCGGCAACGATGTCCGCGGTCCGGTCCCAGTGTCCTTCCGGAGAACGCGGATCGAGTATCCAATTTTTCCCCTCGACGTAACCGCGTTCACGCATGCTCTGGAGGAACGCCCGTACGATCGGACTGGCAGGCACCGGTCCCGTCATCTCCGCCTGCGGCGTGGTGGCGAGAATCAGCGCAACGCGGGGAACCTTGGCTGAGGATTGAGCGTGCGCAGGCACGACGACCATCGCCATGGTTAGCGCGAGAAGCAGATGCCGCTTCGTCTGATGTCCTTCCCTGTGCGCGAGAATACTCGCTCATGGCAACCCGAGCACCGGTCATCGCGATCGACGGCCCGTCGGCCTCCGGCAAAGGCACGATCGCGAGCCGCGTGGCCAAGCGTCTCGGCTTTCATTACCTGGAGAGCGGCGCGCTCTATCGGCTGATCGCGCTGATTTCCCTTCGGGAGGGCACCAGCGACGAGACGCAGCTCGCCCGGCTCGCCGCGGAGATGGACGTGGTATTCAACGACGGCGAAATCGTGCTGGTCGACGAGGCGGTGACCGAGAAGATCCGCAGCGAACCGGTGGGCATCAGGGCTTCCGAGGTGGCCAAGCTACCGGCTCTGAGGCAGGCGCTCCTAACCCGTCAGCGGGCCTTCCGGCGGTCGCCCGGGCTCGTCGCAGACGGCCGGGATATGGGCACCGTGGTCTTCCCGGATGCTGAGCTGAAGGTCTTCTTGACAGCCACACCGGAGATAAGGGCCGAACGGCGCTATAAGCAGTTGATAGAAAAAGGAATCGATGCTAATCTTCGCGCCCTTTCCCGGGATCTTCGGGACCGGGATGAGCGCGATGCCAAAAGGGCGGTCGCGCCGCTGGTTCCGGCGCCGGATTCGCAAGTGCTCGATTCCTCTGCACTTTCGATCGACGAAGTAGCGGATCGTATCGTCGGCTGGAGTCTGGAAAAGAAATTGGGTGGGTCGGTCGGAAGCTGACCCTTTGTTCAACGTGACCCACGGCGCAAGCTGTGGACTGAAAAGGTTTTTTCTTAATGGCTAGCATTTCCCCCGCAACACAGTCCCAGAAGTCGAAGTCTGCACAACC
>JAFARH010000431.1 GCA_019245555.1 Betaproteobacteria bacterium | reverse complement strand
ATGGCGGCATGCGCTACTCGCTCGTGTCGCGGGAGATCATCGCCGACGGGGTCGAAGCCGTGGTGCGGGGCCATGCCTACGATGCGCTCGTCACCTTCGCCGGCTGCGACAAGACGCTGCCAGGAATGATGATGGCGATGGTGCGGCTGAATCTGCCGTCCGTCTTCGTCTACGGCGGCGCCGCCTTGCCGGGCAAATGGCACGGGCGCGACGTCACGGTGCTCGACACCTATGAAGCGGTCGGCGCAGTGCTCGCCGGCGACATGGACGAGCGCGAGCTGGGCGAGCTCGAGCGCGCCTGCCTGCCGACGCTCGGTTCCTGCCCAGGTCAGTTCACCGCCAACACCATGGCGATGGTCGCGGAGACGCTCGGGCTTGCGCTGCCTGGCTCGGCAACTCTTCCCGCCGTCGCCGACGGGCGCACCGCGCTTGCTCGTCGCGCGGGCGAGGCGGTGATGCGACTGCTGGAAAAGAACGGTCCGCTGCCGAGCGAGCTCGTGACTAAGAAGAGCCTCGAGAACGCATCTGCCGCCGTCGCCGCCACCGGTGGCTCGACCAATGCCGCGATGCACATCGCCGCGATCGCGCACGAAGCCGGCATCCGCTTCACGCTCGACGACTTCGCCCGCGTGGCCAAGCGCACGCCGCTGATCGCGGATTTGAAGCCCGGAGGCCGCTTCCTAGCCAAGGACCTGCATGCCGCCGGCGGCGTCTACACCGTACTGAAGGCGCTGCTGCCGTATCTGCACGGTGAATGCCTAACGCTCACCGGAGAAACGCTGGCCGACACATTGCGCGCCCACCAGGGTGCGGATGGAGAAGTAGTACGGCGCGAGCCGATCATGAAGACAGGCGGCATCGTGGTGCTCAAGGGCAACCTCGCGCCGGAAGGCGCACTCATCAAGGTCGCTGGTCTGAAATCGCTGCAGTTCGAGGGCAAGGCGCGCGTGTTCGATTCCGAGGAGGCCTGCGCCGACGTGGTGAAGCGCCGCGCCTACAAGGCGGGCGAAGTCCTCGTCATCCGCTACGAGGGACCGAAGGGCGGGCCGGGAATGCGCGAGATGCTGGGCATCACGGCGCTTCTCTATGGGCAAGGAATGGGCGAGAAGGTGGCGCTTCTCACCGATGGACGGTTCTCGGGCGCGACGCGCGGCATGATGGTCGGCTACCTCTCGCCGGAGGCCGCGGCCGGCGGGCCGATCGCGCTGGTAAAGACCGGTGATCGCATTCGCATCGACGCCGAGCGAGCGACACTGACGCTCGACGTCTCCAAAGCGGAGCTCAAGCGCCGAGCGGCGAAGGCGCCGAAGCGCGATGTCTCAGGAGTGCTCGAGAAATATGCTGCGCAGGTGGGATCGGCCTACCGCGGCGCGGTCACACACGGCGCTGCCAGTAGGCGAACGTCGCGCGCACGATAGAAGGTTGCAGCAGGAAGGCGCGCGCCTCTTCGGCGAGCGCCGCCTCCACTTCCTTGAACCCACCGGCAGCCATCGCACGCAATTGCATGCGGGCGGCGCGCTCGAAGAAAACCGCAAGGTAGGTCGCTTCCTCTACCGAGTTGCCTGCGGTGAGCAGGCCGTGATTGGCGAGTAGGATGCACTTCGCATTGCTCAGCGCACCGCTGATGATGCGCCCCTCGTCATCGGCCACCGGCACGCCCGGCCACTCGGGGAGGTGTGCACAGGCGTGCAGCATCGCGCTATCCATATGGATGGTGCGCAGCGGCTTGCCGGTTGCGGCGAGTGCCGAGGCATAAGGAGCATGCGTGTGCACGATGGCGTTGACGTCGGGGCGTTTGCGGTAGATCCAGACATGGAAGCGCACGCCGGGATTTGGCCGGCCGCCGGAAACGGGCTTGAGGTCCTCATCGACGCGCACCATGCGCTCCGGGGTGGCCTCCTCGAAACCGTAGCCGAACTGCAATGTCCACCATTCGGTTTTGCCAGCACGTGCCGAGACCTGTCCGGCGAGGCCGGACTCGTGGCCTTCGCGCGCAAGGATGCGGCACGCGCCCGCGAGCGCCTCGCGCGGCGGCAGGTCGGCGGCCGGAAAATCGACCGCCATCTCGCGGTTCACGCGCTCGATGAATTCCTGCTTCATTTCATCAGGTTCGGGACAAAGGTCGAGATGATCGGAAAGGCAACGAGGATCGCGAGCCGCACGCAGTCGATCACGACGAACGGCATGACACCGCGGAAGACAGTGCGCGTCGGGACCTCGGGTATGAGCGTCGAAAGAACGAAGAGGTTCATACCGACGGGCGGACTGATCAGGCCGATCTCCACGACGCAGATGATGAGGATGCCGAACCACACGGGGTCGAGGCCCAGGTGCACGATGATGGGGAAGAACACCGGCAGGGTGAGCAAGATCATCGACAGCTCTTCCATTGCCGTGCCGAGGACCACGTAAATCGTCATGATGGCCGCCACCACCATGAATGGATGCAACTCGAAGCGAGTCACGATCGTCTTCAGGTCGGCGGGCATGGTAGTGATATTGACGAACTCGCCGAACATCAGCGCGCCGATCAGGATCAGGAACAGCATCGAGGTCGTGCGCGCAGCCTCGACCAGTGAGAGATAGAGCGTCCGCCACGTGAGCGACCGGCGCCACAGCGCGAACACCATCGAGACGAAGGCACCCACGCCCGCTCCCTCGGTCGCGGTAAAGAGGCCGACGAAAATTCCGCCGATCGAGAACACGAACAGTGCAGTGATGGCGGCCGTCCCGCGCAGGGCGCGCCACCGCTCGGGCCATGGCGTGCGCTCTCCCGGCGGCCCGGCTTTGGGATCGCGCCAGACCATGTACTGGACAGCAACGCAGAGCAGGATGGTGGCAAGGAGTCCCGGCAGCATGCCCGCTGCAAAGAGGAGCGCGATGTTGGTTTGCGTGATGATTCCGTAGATCACCATCATGGTCGAAGGTGGTATCAGGATGCCGAGCGTTCCGCCCGCGGCGATCGAGCCGGTGGAGAGATAGTCGGCATACCCGAACTTCTTCATCGACGGATAGGCGACTTTCGCCATGGTCGCGGCGGTGGCGATGGAAGACCCGCAAGGACCGCCGAATCCCGCGGCGGCAACGACGGTTGCCATCGCAAGGCCGCCACGACGGTGACCCACGAACGCGTACGCCGCGCGGAATAACTCCTCCGCCATGCCGGCGCGCGCCACGAAGGTTCCCATCAGGATGAAGAGGGGAATGACGGACAAGGTGTAATTGCGGCCCGTCTCGTAGATTTGCGTCTGCGCCATCGCGAAGGCGGGCGCCCAGTTCCAGTCGCGCATGTACGCATAACCCACGAGTCCCACCGCGCCCATCGATAACGCGATCGGGATGCGGATGAGCGAGAGCAGCATCATCGCTGCCAGACCGATCAGCGCTTCCGTCATGAGCGGGCGATCAAGCGGTGGGCTGCGGCGCGCGCCCCGTGCCGGGCACGAACACCTTGAAGACGTGCACGATCCCGGTAAGCGCGATCATCGCGGCCATGAAGTAGATGAACGGGCTCACGAGGATCTTGAGCACGTCGGTGGTATCGCCGTAGCCGGCAAGGCGTCCCGCCTTGATCGAAACCTGCCAGGCTAGGAAGAACATCACCGCAGCGACGAGGACATGCACCGCGCGCAGGAGCATGGCAAGCGCGCGCGGCGGAAGCAATCGGTCGATGAAGTCCATGCTGACGTGCTCGTCGGCGTGCGACACCAGGGGCAAGCCGGCGAAGATGAGCACGAGCAGCATCAGCTCGGTGATCTCGAACGCGCCGCGCAGCGGGAAATTGAAGACATAGCGCGCCACGACGTCGACGAACGTGAGCAGCATCATGGCGAACAGAATCGCCGACGCGGCGATGCCGAGCACCGCGTCAGCGATCGTTTCCCAGGCTTTCAAGCGGCTACTTTTTCTCCGCCGCGACCTTCTTCAGTTCCTCGCGGAACTCGGCGAGCACCTTGGCGCCATCGACGCCCTTGGCATTGGCGGACTTGATCCAATCGTCGTCCAGGACTTTTGCCTTGGACATCACTTCCTTGACGAAGGCGGGGCTCGCGTTGTCGATCTTCACGCCGGCCTTCTTCAGGCCCTCGAGGCCTTTCTGGTCGGCCGCATCCCACGACTGGCCGCAGCTGCGTGCCACGTGCTCATAGGAGAGCTTCTCGATGATCGCCTGATCCTCTTTCGGGATCTTGGCCCACTTGTCCTCGTTCATGAAGAAGCCGAAGGCGGAGCTGTAGAAGCCGCCCGGGAACATCGTGGCGTACTTGAGTACTGTGTCGAGCTTAAAGGAGACGATCGATTCGAGCGGGAAGAAGACGCCGTCGGCGACGCCGGAGGAGAGGAGCTCGAACGACTCGGGTGCCGGTTTCACGAATGCCGAAGCGCCGAGCAGGTTGCCGAACTTCTCGGCTATACCACCCCCGGTACGGATCTTCATTCCCTGCAGGTCGGCCAGGCTGTTGATCGGCCGCTTCGTGTTGAACATCTGGCCCGGCCCGTGCGTCCACACGCCGAGGCGCTTCCCGCCCTTGTACTCGCCGACCTTCTGGAAGTACTTCCAATGGATGCGGCTGAATGCGACCGAGTTGATCTCGGCCGTCGCGCCCGCGCCCGGCAGCTCGGCCATGTAGGGCAGCACATGGCGTGCCGGCGTGTAGCTCGCTGTCACGTACGAAAGGTCGACGAGACCGTCGCGCACCGCATCGAACGTACCGGGTGCCGCGGCCGGGGCCTTGGGCAGCGACTGGAACTTCACACGGCCGTTGGTGGCTTTCTCGACCTCGGCGGTCCAGTTCGCTTGCCAGATTGTCAGGTGATGTGTTGGCGGGACCCAGCTCGAATAAGTCAGCGTGACTTGGGCTTGAGCAGGCGCCGCG
>JAFARH010000092.1 GCA_019245555.1 Betaproteobacteria bacterium | reverse complement strand
CTCGTCTGGCGCGAACAGGATCTCGACGCCCTCGGCCGCGAGCATCTGCTTGTCGCGGTCGAAGGTGCGCGGATAGCGCTCGAAGTCGTCGCCAGGCTGGAACTGCAGGCGGTTGACGAAGATGCTCACCGCGACCGTCCGTGCGTGCTTCCGCGCCTCGCGTATGAGGGAGAGATGCCCCTCGTGCAGGTTGCCCATAGTCGGTACGAAGGCCACGGGGCCCAATTCGGCGACGGCGCGACGCAGCGCCGGCGTGTTGGAGATGACCTGCATCAGCCGAGGTTGAAGAACTCGCGACGGCTCTTCATGCCGCGCAGGCGGGACACGAGGAGCTCGAAATCGGCGGCGCGCTCAACGAAATTCAGGTTGTCCGAATTGACGATCAGCACCGGCGCTGCGTTGTAGTGATAGAAGAAGCGTGCGTAGCTTTCGGCGAGGAGCGCGAGGTATTCCTCGCTCACCGGCTTCTCGTACGCCTTTGCGCGGCGCCGTACTCGTTCGATCAGCGTTGCCGGCTGCGCCTGCAGGTAAACCACCAGGTCGGGCGATGGCGAGCGCGGGCGCAGGGCTTCGTAGATTTTCTGGTAGAGCGCCATCTCGTCCGCCGAAAGCGTGATGCGCGCGAAGAGCGGATCCTTATCGAGCAGGAAGTCGCCGACAACTGGGCGGCCGAACATGTCCGGCTGGGCGAGTGGCTCGAGCAGGCGCGCGCGCTGGAAGAGAAAGAAGAGCTGCGTCGGCAGCGCGAAGCGCGCCATGTCCTGGTAGAAGCGCGAGAGGAACGGGTTTTCCTCCGGTAATTCGAGGAGCAAGTCGGCGGTGAAGCGCGACGCGAGCCGGCGCGCGAGGCTGGTCTTGCCCGCGCCGATCGGTCCTTCCACTACCAGGTAGCGGAATCTATCCACGGAAGACGAAATACACCGCGCCCACGATACACAAGGAGGCCCAAAGATAGTCGAGCTTTATCGGCTGCTTCATGTACAGGATCGCGAACGGCACGAAGACGACGAGGGTGATCGCTTCTTGCAGGATCTTGAGCTGCGGTAGCGACATCTGGGTATAGCCGATCCGGTTCGCCGGTACCTGCAGCAGGTACTCGAAGAGCGCGATGCCCCAGCTCACGAGCGCCGCGATCCACCAGGGCTTTGCGGAGAGCTCCTTCAGGTGCGCGTACCAGGCAAAGGTCATGAAGACGTTCGAGGCCATCAGCATCAGCGCGCTCAAGCCGACGACAGAGAGCTGCATCAGGCGATCCTTTCTATTTTTTGACCCACGCTCGCCGCGAGGCATTGGCGAGCCGCGCCGCGCTCGGGAATCTGCACCTGTGGTGCGATTTCCAGGAGTGGTTGCAGCACGAACGCTCGCTCGTGCATCCGCGGATGCGGGACGGTGAGGCCCGGCTTGTCGATCTGCGCGTCTCCATAGAGCAGGAGGTCCAGATCGAGCGAGCGCGGCGCATTCGGGAAGCTGCGCTCGCGCCTGTGCCGCACTTCGACCGCGTGGAGCTCGCGCAGCAAGTGCTCCGCCGAGAGCTGAGTATCGACGGCTGCGACCGCGTTGATGAAGTCCGGTTGTGCGGCGTGGCCAATCGGCGCGGTGCGATAGAGCGACGAGCGCGCGGTCATGCGCGTATCCGGCAACTGGGCGAGCTCGTCGAAAGCGCGCAGGACTTGCGCTCGGGGATCTTCGAGATTGGACCCGATGCCGATGTAGGCGACGGTCACGCCTGGGCAGGCGGTTGCGCTGCCGGGCGCTTCTTGCGACGGCGACGGCGGCGTTTGCGCGGGCCGGTATCGGGCAGGAGCATCGCCTTGCGCACCTCTGCGTCCGCAGCGGCAAATCCCCGCCACCAGGCTTCGAGGTCCGCGGGCACTTCGCCGCTCGCCGCGCGCAGCGCAAGGAAGTCGTACGCCATGCGGAAGCGCGGCGCCTCGATCAGACGGTAAGGCCGCTGCCCCGAGCGTCCTTCGAAGCGCGGTTGCATGCTCCACACCTCGCGCATTGTCGCGGTGAGCTTGCGCGTGATGGCCAGCTTTGCGCATTGCGTGTCGAGCACCTCGTCCATCGCGTTCTCGAGCGCCGGGATCGAGCGCTCGCCGCGGGTTTCGCGGCCGCGCCATGCGGCGAGTACTTCGTGCCAGAGGAGCGCCGCGAAGAGGAATGCGGGTGAAACCGGGCGATCGGCGAGCACCCGCTCGTCTGTCTGCGCGAGCGCAAGCGTGACAAAGCGCTCCCCCAAAGGTTGTTCGAGGATCACGTCGAGCAGCGGCAATAAGCCTTTGTGCAGTCCGACTTCCCGAAGCTGCCGCAGGCAGGCGCTCGCGTGACCGGAGAGGAGCAGCTTCAACATCTCGTCGAAAAGGCGCGCCGGCGGCACGCGCTCCATCAGTGGCGCGAGGCGGCGAATGGGCTCACGAGTCGCCGAGTCGAGCGTCAGGCCGAGTTTCGCCGCGAGACGCACCGCGCGCAGCATGCGGACCGGATCTTCCCGAAAGCGCGTCTCCGGCTCGCCTATCACGCGCATGACTCGCTTCTTCAGGTCCGTCAGGCCGCCGTGAAAGTCGACCACTTCCTCGGTAGCAGGATCGAAGTAGAGGGCGTTGACGGTGAAGTCGCGGCGGCGCGCGTCCTCAGCTTGCGTGCCGAACACGTTGTCTCGCAGGACGCGGCCATGCTCGTCTTTCTCAGCCGTGTCCGGATCCGCTGCGCGGAAAGTCGACACCTCGACCGTTTCGGCGCCCAGCATGACGTGCACCAAGCGAAAACGCCGGCCGATAATGAGTGCGCGGCGGAAGAGCGGTTTCACCTGCTCGGGACGCGCGTCGGTGGCGACGTCAAAGTCCTTGGGCTCGATGCCGAGCAGGAGGTCGCGCACTGCGCCGCCTACCACGTAGGCGGAGAAACCGGCCTCGCGCAGCACCGTGCAAACCTTGGAAGCAGCGGGACTGAGGGCGTCCCGCGACAGCCCGTGTTTTTCGCGAGGCACGCGCTCCATGTGGTTGGATCGCAAACCGAAGACGCGCCGGATGAACCGCTGGATCATTCGCGGGCCGGGATTCTACCGGAGGGACATCGTTGCCCATCCGCGCCGGGCCGCCTCGGCAGCGAGCGCGCCGTCCGCATCGACGGCTACCGGGCGGGTAACGCGCTCGAGAAGTGGCAGGTCATTGTGCGAGTCGCTGTAGAACACGCTCTCGTGGAAATCGGCGAGCCGCTTTCCCAGGGAGCCGAGCCATTCGTCCAGGCGCTTGACCTTGCCTTCCCGAAAGCATGGCGTGCCGCGCACTCGGCCGGTGAACCGGGCGCCTTGCACCTCGGGCTCGGTGGCAACCAGGTGCTTCACGTCAAACGCCTTGGCGATGGGCGTGGTAACGAAGCTGTTGGTTGCCGTGATGATGGCGCACAGGTCGTTCGCCTCCAGATGACTC
>JAFARH010000401.1 GCA_019245555.1 Betaproteobacteria bacterium | reverse complement strand
CTGCATGCCAAGCTGCTGAAGCGCGCAAAGCACATCGACTGGCGCAACGCGGAGCGTCGCCACGCCGTGCGCATCGCGGTGAAGCGCTTGCGTTACGCCTGCGACTTCTTCTCAGGCAGCTTCCCGCACCAGGCGGTCCTGCCGTTCCTCGCCCGCCTCTCGGCGCTGCAGGACACGCTGGGTGAATTGAACGATGTGGCAGTGGCGCGCTCTCTGCTCGGCGAGCTCGACTTGAAGCATGCAACGCCCGACCTGCGCGCGGAGGCGGGTCACGTCCGGCACTGGCTCGCTCGCCGCGAGCGCGAGCTTATTGCTTCTTTGGCGAGCGAATGGAGCGCGCTCGAGCGCCGGCGGGCATATTGGAGGCCGAAGGCAGCGCGTCGCGGCGCGCAATAAACACTTCTGGTTTGACCCACTCGAGCTTGAGCCCGCGGAAGCGCCGCTGGACCGATGCCTTTCCGTCGCCGATCTCGCACACCAAAAGACCGTCCTGCGTAAGGTGCTCCGGCGCGCCGGCGAGGATGCGCGCGACGAGATCGAGACCATCCGCCCCGCCCGCGAGCGCCATGCGCGGCTCGTGCTGATACTCGGGCGGCAGCTTACCCATCGCGGTTGCGCTGACGTAGGGCGGGTTCGTCAAAATGAGGTCGTAGCGCACGTTGCGAACGGCGGCAAAGAGATCCGAGCGATGCACACGGACGCGGCGTCCGAGCCGATGCCGCGCGACATTCTTCCTGGCGACAGCCAACGCCCCCGGCGAGAGGTCGAGCGCGTCGAGCTCCGCGCCGCGGAAGGTTTGCGCAGCGAGCACGGCCAGGCAACCGGAGCCGGTGCACAAGTCGAGCACACGCTTTATCGACCGACGTTTGAACGATGGAAGCAGTTCGGCGATGTGCGAGCGGGGCACGATCGCACGCTCGTCGACATAGAAGGGCTGGCCGGCGAGCCACGCCTCCTTCAGGAGATAAGCCACCGGTATCCGCTCTTTAATGCGCCGGTCCGCCAAGCCTTCAATGCGCTTCACATCGGCCGCCGTGTTCTCGAGGTCGGCGTTGAACGGCAGCCCGAGCCCGCGCAGGACGAGCCACGCCGCCTCGTCGTGCGCGTTATCGGTGCCGTGGCCGTAGAGGAGTGGGGCGGCCGAAAAGCGTTGCTCGACCCGAGCGATCAGCTCAGCGAGCGTCAAGCAGCGCGCGCAGCGTATCGAGGTAGATGAGCGGGAGGATCTCCAGCTCGACGAGCGCGATGTGCTCGTTCAGCTTGTGGATGGTGGTGTTGATCGGCCCGAGCTCGATCACCTCGGGACAGATATCGATGATGAAGCGGGCATCCGAGGTGCCACCGGTGGTCGAGAGCTCGCCGTTCGAGCCCGTGTGCCGCTTGTTCGCCTGGAGCACCATCTCGGCGAGCCGGCCCCGCTTGCTCAGGAAAGGCTTGGCGCCCAGGACCCAGTCAATGGCGTAGTCGAGCGCATGCCTCTTGAGGATCTCTGCCACGCGCTTGCGGAGCGACTGGTCGGTGCTCTCGGTGGAGAAGCGGAAATTGAAGTCGATCTCGACGGCGCCGGGCACGACGTTTCCGACGCCGGTACCGGCATGGATGTTCGAGATCTGGAAGCTCGTGGGCGGAAAGCTTTCGTTGCCCTTGTCCCATTGCGTGCGTGCGAGCTCGGCGAGAGCAGGAGCGGCGAGATGAATCGGATTCTTCACGAGATGCGGGTAGGCCACGTGGCCTTGCACCCCGCGTACGACGAGGTGGCCTGACAGCGAACCGCGGCGCCCGATCTTCAAGGTGTCGCCGAGCATATCCACGGAGCTCGGCTCGCCGACGATGCAGTAGTCGACGAGCTCCTTGCGTTTCTTGAGCACTTCGACGACGCGGACGGTGCCGTCTACCGCTGGACCTTCCTCGTCAGAAGTGATGAGGAGCGCGATCGAGCCCGCATGGTTTGGGTGCTCTGCAACGAAGCGCTCGGCGGCAACCACGAAGCAGGCGATCGAAGACTTCATGTCCGCCGCGCCGCGCCCGAAGAGCTTGCCGTCGCGCACGGTGGGAACAAATGGATCGGAATGCCACTCCTTGAGTGGCCCCGTTGGGACTACGTCGGTGTGGCCGGCGAAGCAGACGACCGGATGGGCAGTACCGCGCCGTGCCCACAGGTTGGTCACATCGCCGAACTTCATGGATTCGCACTTGAATCCGGCTCGCGAGAGACGCTCGGCGAGGAGCTGCTGGCAGCCGGCGTCTTCGGGGGTGAGCGACTTGCGGGCTATGAGCTCCTTGGCAAGCTCGAGCGCATTTCCATTAGGCATCGATCTTGATCGAGGTAAACGAGGCGCCGCCTCCGCCCGCCGAAAGGAGGCCCTTCTTCTCCTCGCCCGACTTCTCCCCGGATTTCTCAGCCGCCGGTGGCGGCTTGGCCTGGCCGCTGATTTCTCCGGCCGTTGCCTGGTTGATAAGCCAAAGCATGTTGGTGGCCGAGTCGGCGTTCGCCATCGCCTCTTCCTGGGTGATCTTGCCGTCCATGAAGAGCTTGAAGAGCGCCTGCTCGAAAGTCTGCGAGCCGGGCGACATGCTTTTCTCGAGGGCGTCCTTGATCTCGTTGATCTCGCCTTTCTCGATCAACTCGGCGACGTGGCGGGTATTGAGCAGCACCTCGACGGCGGCCACGCGCTTGCCGTCCTTAGTGCGCACCAGGCGTTGCGAGATGATCGACTGGAGAGCGGCAGAGAGGTCGAGCAGCAGGCTCGGCCGGTTTTCCAGGGGATAGAAGTTGATCACGCGGTTCATGGCGTGATAGCTGTTGTTCGCGTGCAGCGTCGCCACCGCCAGGTGGCCCGACTGTGCGTACGCGAGGCCCATCGCCATGGTCTGCTTGTCGCGGATCTCGCCGATCAGGATCACGTCCGGCGCCTGGCGCAGGGCGTTCTTCAGCGCGACGTCGAAGGCCTTGGTATCGGTGCCAACCTCGCGCTGGTTCACGATCGACTTCTTGTTCTGGAAAATGAATTCGACCGGGTCCTCGAGGGTGAGAATGTGGCCCGACTTGCGCTCGTTGCGATAGTCGAGCATGGAGGAGAGCGAAGTCGACTTGCCCGAGCCGGTGGCGCCGACCATCAGGATCAGGCCGCGCTTCTGCATGATGATTTCTTTCAGGACTTCGGGCACGCCGAGCGAGTCGATCGTCGGGATGGTGCCGGGAATGAACCGCACCACGACCGCGGGAGAGCCCTTCTGCCTGAACGCACTGATACGGAACGCGCCTACGTTTTCCAGCGCGTAGGCCGTGTTGAGCTCCATCTCCTCTTCGTATTCCTTGATCTGGCGCTCGTTCAGGACTTCGTAGATGAGCTGCTTGACGGTCTCGGCGGTCATGATCGTCTGGTTGACGGGTACCGCGTTGCCGTTGATCTTGATGTTGATCGGCGCGCCCACGGAAATGAAGATGTCCGACGCCTTCTTGTCGGCCATCACCTGAAACAACCGCGTCATTGCACCCATGTCATCCCCCCTGAACCCTCAGTTTCCTGAGGTGGCCTAGTTTAATCGCCCCGCAAGAGTTCGTTCAGGCTAGTTTTCGCGCGCGTCTTCGCATCGACCTTTTTTACAATCACGGCGCAATAGAGGGCATATTTCCCATCCGGCGACGGCAGTGTGCCGGAAACCACCACCGAACCCGCCGGGACGCGCCCGTAAAGCGTCTGTCCCGTCGTCCGGTCGAAGATCTTCGTGCTCTGGCCGAGATACACGCCCATCGAGAGCACGCTGTTTTCCTCGACGATCACGCCCTCGACGACCTCGGAGCGTGCGCCGATGAAGCAGTTGTCCTCGATGATCACCGGGTTGGCCTGCACTGGCTCGAGCACGCCGCCGATGCCGACGCCACCGGAGAGGTGGACGTTGCTTCCGATCTGCGCGCACGAGCCGACCGTGGCCCATGTATCCACCATCGTGCCTTCGCCGACGTAGGCGCCGATGTTTACGTAGGAGGGCATCAGCACCGCGTTCTTCGCGACGTAAGCCCCGCGCCTTGCGATTGCAGGAGGCACGACGCGAAAGCCCGCCGCCGCGAAATCGAAGGACGGACCGAACTTGCTCGGCACCTTATCGTAATAGCGGGTCGGGCCAGCCTCCATCACGCGGTTGTCTTCGAGCCGGAAGGAAAGGAGCACCGCTTTTTTCAACCACTGGTGGGTGACCCATTCGCTGCCCACCTTTTCCGCAACCCGCAGCTTCCCGCTATCCAGGCCGGCTATCGCTTCTTCGACCGCATCGCGCAGCGTTTTGGGCGCATTCGACGGCGTCAGCGCAGCGCGGCCTTCCCAGGCCGACTCGATGGTGTCCTTGGCGCTCATAAGGTAGATGCGAAGCGCACGATGCGTTCCATCGCCTCGACGCACTCCGAGAGCGGAGGCACGAGCGCGATGCGCACGTAATTCGCTCCGGGATTTCCGGCTTTGGTCGTTCTGGCGAGGAAGCTTCCAGGCAGCACAAGGACATTGTATTGGCCGTGCAGCCGCCGCGCGAAGTCGGCATCGTCGATCGGCGTGCGCATCCATAGGTAGAAGCCACCGTCAGGCATTTGGGTCTGCAGCGGCGCCTTGACCATCGGCAGCACCGCGGCGTACTTGTCGCGGTACAGGCGGCGGTTGTCCTCGACATGCTTTTCGTCGTTCCAGGCGGCGACGGACGCGGCCTGCACTGACAGGCTCATCGCGGAGCCGTGGTAGGTCCGGTAGAGCAGGAATTTCTTGATGAGCTCGGCATCGCCGGCGGCGAAGCCCGAGCGCATTCCGGGTGCGTTCGAACGCTTCGACAGGCTGGAGAACGACACCAGCCGTTGATATGAGCGGCCGAGCTTCCGGGCAGCCTGGAGTCCGCCGAGCGGCGCCTCGCCGCAGTAGATCTCCGAATAGCACTCGTCCGACGCAATAGCGAAGCCATGGCGGTCGGAGAGCTCAAAGAGCGCTCGCCATTCGTCCAGCTTCATGACCTTGCCGGTCGGATTGGCCGGCGAGCAGGCGTAGACGAGCTGGACGCCTTCCCAGCTATCCGGCTGGCCATAGATTGGCGTCGCGCCTGCCAGCAGAGCCGCACCTTCGTAGATTTGATAGAACGGATTGGGGCAGACCACCCTGGCGCTACGCGTCGGATCGAGCACGGTCTGGGCAAATGCGAAGAGGGCCTCCCGGGAGCCGTTCACGGGCAACACCTCGGTCTCGGCGTTCGGCGTGGGAATGCCGTAACGGCGGGTCAGCCAGCCGGCGATGGCCTGGCGCAGTTCGGGGGTCCCGGCCGTCAATGGGTAGGCGGCGAGGCCGTCCAGCGCCTTGGCTAGTGCATCTTTGACTAGCGCAGGCGTCGGATGCTTTGGCTCACCGATCTGCAGGTTGATGGGCTTCAGGTTCGCCGGCGGCGTGTTGCCGGCGATCAGGGCGCGCAGCTTCTCGAACGGGTAGGGCTGTAGCTTCGCTAGGAGCGGGTTCACCGGGCAGGCATCTCGCCAGTCCAGCCTTTTTTCCGGTGCTCAGCGATGACGGTCGTATAGATCCCGCCGCGCACGTTGAACCGCGCTTCCAGGCGCATGAGCCGGGGTTGGGTGGCACGCACCAGGTCGGAGAGGATCTTGTTCGTCACCGCCTCGTGGAAGGTGCCTACGTCGCGATAGGACCAGACGTAGAGCTTGAGGGACTTCAACTCCACGCAGAGGCGGTCAGGTACGTAATCGAGCACCAGCGTCGCGAAGTCGGGCTGGCCCGTCATCGGACAGACGCAGGTGAACTCCGGGATTTCCATGTGGATCCGGTAGTCACGGCTGCGCGCTGGATTGGGAAAAGTCTCCAGCTTCTGGCTGGGACGAGAGGGCACTTGGTTTGGAAGAGAAAACGGAGAAAAAGCTAGCAAATCTTAGCATGCAGCGCCCCCACCGCTGATGGCCCCCGGCCCCCGATGCGACCACTAGATATGGTGTGCGCACGCCCAAATCGCGTTTTGCGTCCACCCATAGGGGTGCGCGCCCGAAAGTTTGCGTCCCGTCCGGTTTGTCAACGAATTTCTCTGCGCTGCAACGGTTCAATAGCGCGGTGTAAGACGCTATTATTTTCGGGTGCGGTTAACTCAAATAAAGCTGTCTGGTTTTAAGTCCTTCGTAGATCCCACAACGATTCATGTACCAGGCCAGTTGGTCGGCGTTGTCGGCCCCAACGGCTGCGGCAAATCGAACGTGATCGACGCGGTGCGCTGGGTGCTTGGCGAGACCCGCGCGTCGGCCTTGCGCGGCGACTCGATGCAAGACGTGATCTTCAATGGCGCGGCCAACCGGACCCCGCTCGCGCGAGCGTCGGTCGAGCTCAGCTTCGACAACTCGCTCGGCCGGGCGGCCGGCCAGTGGTCGCAATACGCGGAAATCGCGGTCAAGCGCATCGTCCAGCGCGATGGCGAGTCGAGCTACTACATCAACGGCACGCACGTCCGCCGGCGCGATATCACCGACATGTTCCTCGGCACGGGCCTGGGGCCCCGCGCCTACGCGATCATCGAGCAGGGGATGATCTCGCGGGTCATCGAAGCGAAGCCCGAAGAGCTGCGAGTATTCCTCGAGGAAGCGGCCGGCATCTCCAAGTACAAGGAGCGCCGCAAGGAAACCGAGTCACGCCTCTCCGATACCCGCGAGAACCTGGCGCGGATCACGGACATCCGGCTCGAGCTCGGCGGCCAGATCGAGAAGCTCGACGCCCAGGCCGAAGTGGCGACCCGCTACAAGGAGCTGCAGGACGACCTGATTCTGAAGCAGCACCTCCTCTGGTATTTGCGTCGCCGCGACGCTGCGGCCGAGCGCGATAAGCACTCCACCGAGGTAACGCGAGTCGGCAACGAGCTCGAGGCCGAGAACGCCCAGTCGCGGAGCCTCGAGAGCCGCCTGGAGACGGCGCGCGCCGCGCACTACCAGGCGGGGGATGCGATGAACGCTGCGCAAGCTGGCCTGTATGGCGCGAACGGCGAGGTCGCGCGCCACGAGTCGGAGCTGCGGCACGCGGAAGAGACTCGTTCGCGCCTCGAGAACCAGCATACGGAGCGGCGCACGCAGCTGACAGCGTGGCGCGAGCAGCGCTCGCAGCTCACCCAGGCTCTGCACATGTGGGCCAATAGAGCGGGCGGCGCCAAACAACGCGTAGTTCAGACCAAAGAAAAGCTGCACGCCGAGAACGCGCGCCTGCCTCAGGCAGAGCAGGCATTCCGCACTGCCCAGGACAAGCTGAGCGAGGCGCGTGGCCAGCTCATGCAGGCGGAGAGCCGCCTGCAACTCGAGCAGGCCAACCGAGCGCATCTCGAGCGCACCGCCGAAGCACTGGCGCAGCGGCGCGAACGGCTCGATGCCGAATTGCAGGCGCTCGCCGAGCCCGACTCGAGTGCTTTGCGCGAGATGGAGGCGCGAGCCGCCGAAATCGACGCATCGCTCGAGAAGGCGCGCCAGGCGTTGGAGGCCTTACAGGCCGAATGCGCGGCATTGCAGGAAGCAAGCGCCCAAGCCGCGGAGCAGGTCAGTAACGCGCAGCGGGACGCCGCCGCCGCTGAAGCCCAGCTTTCGACGCTGCGCCAGATACAAGCGGACGTGGAAAACAACGCGCCGCTCCGCGAGTGGATCCAGCGCCAGGGCCTCGGCAACGCCGCGCAGCTCTGGCAGAAGCTGAGAATCGACGCGGGTTGGGAAACGGCGGTCGAGGCGGTACTGAGGGAGCGCCTTCATGCGCTTCTGGGCGCGATCGACAGCAGCTTCTCGGAGCGGCCGCCTGCGAAGGCGAGCCTATTCGAGGCGGCGCGCGACGCGGTGAGTGCCCCGGCCGCGGGGTTACCGCTCGCATCAAAGGTGCATGCGCTCGACGATGGCATTCGCGGCGCACTCACCGATTGGCTCGCTCAGGTCTACGTGATCGAAGGGCGTCCTGACCAGGCGGCGCGTGAGCGCCTCCCGGCGGGCGCAGTGCTCGTAAACCGTGACGGCGACCAGTTCACGCGCCACACCGTCAGCCTGCATGCACCCGATGCGGCGGATGCGGGGCTCCTCGCGCGGCAGGCCGAAATCGAAAGCCTGGAAGTGCGCTGCCGTGAGCTAGGCACGCAGCTGGAAGCGCGGCAGAAAGAGCTCGAGCGAGCGGAAAGCGAGCGCCTCGCGCGTGAGGCGGCGCTGGAAGAGGCTCGCCAGGAAATCGCCCGCCGGGAAAAGGCGCGCCACGACGCGCAGATCGAGCAGCTGAAGCTCACGCAGGCGCATGAGCGCTACCGCGAGCGCAAGGCGCAGCTGGAAACGGAGCAGGGCGAGCTTGCCGCGGAAGCAGAGAAGGGACAGGCGTCGCTGGCTGCTTCGCAGCGCGCCTCGGTTGCCATCGGCGAGGAGATCGGCGCGGCGCGCGGACGCGTGGAGACGAGCCGGAACGACCACATCGCGGCCGAAACGGCCCTGGCCGATCAGCGCCGTGCCGTCCAGCAGGCCGAGCGCGACTCGCAGGACGCGATCTTCGGTGAGCGCGAGTGCACGTCGAAGATCGCCGAGATCGACCATTCAGTGAAGGTCATCGACCAGCAGATCGAGCGCGCGGACGCGGAGGTGGTGAAGTTGACCGAGGAGCTCGCCGCCGATCCGATTCCGGGCGTACGGCAGGCCCTCGACGCGGCGGTCGAAGCCCGCATCAGCTGCGAGAAGACGCTCGCCGAAGCACGCAATGCCGTCGAGGCGGCCGCCGGCGTGCTGCGTGAGATCGAGGAAGCACGCCTCGCCATCGAAGCCAAGGTTGCGCCGCTGCGCGAGCGGCTCGGCGAGCTGAAGCTCAAGGAACAGGCGGCGAGCCTGAACTTCGAGCAATTCGCCACGCAACTCCGCGATGCGAATGCCGACGAGGCCAGGCTCACGACCGAAGCCGAAGGCGCGCCGCGGCCTTCGACGTTGCAAGGCGAGATCACGCGCATAACGTCATCAATCGGTGAGCTTGGCGCCGTGAACCTGGCGGCGGTGGAAGAGCTGCGGACGAGCCGCGAGCGGAAGGAATACCTGGATTCGCAAGCGACCGACCTCGAGGAAGCGGTCAAGACGCTGGAGGACGCGATTCGCAAGATCGACCGCGAGACGCGCGAGCTGCTGCGCGAGACCTTCGAAAGCGTGAACCGGCATTTCGGCTCGCTCTTCCCGTCGCTCTTCGGCGGCGGCGAGGCGAAGCTCGTCATGACGGGCGAGGAGATCCTGGATTGCGGCGTCCAGGTCATGGCGCAGCCGCCGGGCAAGAGAAATAGCAGCATCCATCTCCTGTCCGGCGGGGAAAAGGCGCTGACCGCGATCTCGCTGGTCTTCTCCCTGTTCCAGCTCAACCCGGCCCCGTTCTGCCTGCTGGACGAGGTCGACGCGCCGCTCGACGACAGCAATACCGTCCGCTTCTGCGAGCTGGTGCGCAAGATGTCGTCGCAGACGCAGTTCCTCTTCATCAGCCACAACAAGATCACCATGGAGCTCGCCGAGCAGCTGATCGGCGTGACCATGCCGGAATCCGGGGTGTCGCGCGTCGTCGCGGTCGACATCGACGAGGCACTGCGCATCCGGGAGGAGCTCGCAGCGTAGTGACCGATCTCCAAATCGGTCTGGCGGTTGTCGGCGGCGTCGCGGTTGTTGCAGTCCTGGTCTACAACCGCTGGCAGGAGCGGCGCGTGCGCCGCACGGCCGAGGGCGCGTTCGGTTCCGGCCATGCCGATGTATTGCTCGATGAGCGGCGCGAACCAACGCTGCCGCCGTTGCCGAAGCGCATCGAGGCGCCTGCCGGAGCGCTTCCTGCTGAGCGGGTTGACTACGTGATCGAGCTCACATTGCCCGCGACCGGCGGCGCGGTGCGCGAAGCATGGGGTCCGATCGAGCAGCGCTTCCTGCGCCGCGCGCTCCTCTCCGAGGAGCCACCAAAAATACGGGCCGCGCTGCAACTCGTCAGCCGTGATGGCGTGGCGAGCGATGCCGAGGTGATCGAATTCCGCTCGATGGTGGAAACGATGGCGGCGCAGTTGACCGCGACGGTGCAAGCGCCGGAGATGCGCGAGGCACTCGATGCCGCACGGGAGCTCGACCGCATCTGCGCCGACTCCGATATCCAGGTGGCGCTTCACGTGGTGGGCATCGGCTTCACGCCGGCGCAATTCGACGGCCAGCCCTTTCAGGCGGCAGCGCGCGACGATGGCGTTACCCTCACGCTCGACGTGGCGCGCACGCATGAACCCGCCAAGGGATACGAGGCGATGGCGCGGGCGGGACGGCAGCTCGCGCAATCGCGCGGCGGGCGCCTGGTCGATGACACGGGGCGCGAGCTCGACGAACGTGCGCTGGCGTCAATCGGAGCGCAGCTCGAGTCGGTACGACAGCGCCTCGCGGGCTGTGGCATCGAGCCTGGCAGTCCGCTCGCGCTGCGCGTTTTCTCATGAGCAATCCGCGTGAGCGGGTCGCGGCCTTGCGGGCCGAGATCGAGCGTCACAACCGCCTTTACTACGACCAGGATGCGCCAGAGATCACCGACGCGGAATACGATCGCCTGTTTCGCGAGCTGCAAGCGCTGGAATCCGCGCATCCAGAGCTCGCTGCACCGGATTCCCCTACGCAGCGCGTCGGCGGCGCGCCGGCCAAGGATCTGGCAGCGGTGCGCCACGACATGCCGATGCTCTCCATTCGCACCGAGACCGATACCGAAGACACCGGCGCGGCGAACTTCGACGCGCGCATCCGCAGAGAGCTCGATCTCGGCCCCAACGACCCGCCGGTGGAATATGCGGCTGAACTCAAGCTCGATGGCCTCGCGATCAGCTTGCGCTACGAGAACGGCACGCTCGTGCGCGCTGCCACGCGCGGCGACGGTGAAGTCGGCGAGGACGTGACCGCGAACGTGCGTACGATCCACGCGATTCCCCTCCGACTCAAAGGCAATGCCCCGGAGATTCTGGAAGTGCGCGGCGAGATCTTCATGCTGCGCGCCGCCTTTGAGAAGCTGAACCGCCGGCAGGCGGAGGCCGGGGAGAAGCTCTTCATCAATCCGCGCAATACCGCGGCCGGAGCCGTGCGCCAGCTCGACCCGAAGATCACCGCGCAAAGGCCGCTCACCTTCTGCGCCTATGGCTATGGCGTGATGCGCGGCTTTCGCATCCCGCACCGGCATAGCGAGCTTCTCGACGCGATCGAAGCCTTCGGCATCCCGGTGAATAAGGAGCGAAAGGTCGTGAAGGGCGCAGAAGAGCTCATCGCCTATCACGCCGCGATCGCCAAGAAGCGCGAAGCGCTGCCTTTCGACATCGATGGCGTCGTCTACAAGGTGAATGACCTTGATGCGCAGCGCGATCTCGGCAACGTCGCGCGCGAACCGCGATGGGCGGTCGCGCACAAGTATCCAGCGCAAGAAGAAGCGACCGAGGTGCAGGCAATCGAGGTGCAGGTGGGCCGCACGGGAACGCTAACCCCAGTTGCGAAGCTGAAGCCCGTTTTCGTGGGCGGTGTCACCGTGAGCAACGCGACGCTGCATAACGAGGATGAGCTGCGGCGCAAAGACGTCTGGGCCGGCGACACCGTGGTCGTGCGGCGCGCAGGTGATGTGATCCCGGAGATCGTCACGGTGCGAAAGCACGGTCCGCGGCGCCCCGAGGATCGCTTCGAAATGCCGACGAGCTGCCCAGTCTGCGGCTCGCCTGTGGTTCGAGTCGAGGGCGAGGCGGCGACACGTTGCACTGGCGGCCTGTACTGCAAGGCGCAGCGCAAGCAGGCCCTGCTGCACTTCGCGGGCCGGCGAGCGATGGATATCGAGGGACTGGGAGACAAGATCGTCGATCAGCTGGTCGAGCGCGAGCTCGCGAAGAACCCGGCGGACCTCTACGACCTGGACGAAGCGGCCTTGGCCGGTCTCGAGCGCATGGCAGAAAAGTCGGCACAGAACCTGCGCGGCAGCATCGAGAAGTCGAAGCATGCCGAGTTGCATCGGTTCATCTACGCGCTCGGAATGCCGGGTGTGGGCGAGGAAGTGGCAAAGATCCTGGCACGTCACTTCGGCTCCGTGGCGAATCTCATGACAGCCGACTGGACTGCTTTGATGGCTGACAAGGAGGCCGTGCGCAAGGACAATGTACAACGCAAGAAACGCGGCGAGCCGGTCGAGGATGTGCCGCTGGAAGGCATCGGTCCCGAGCTTGCGGATAGCATCGCGAAGTTCCTGCACGAGCGCCACAACCGGGATGTCATTGAGCGCTTGACCCGGGTGGTGGAGATAGCGGCGCCTGCACAACGGCGCGGCGAGGGAGGCAAGACGTTCGTCCTGACGGGCTCGCTGGCCGGCATGACGCGGGATGAAGCACGCGATGCACTGGAAGCGCGCGGACACAAGGTGGCGGCATCGGTGTCGAAGAAGACCGACTACGTGGTTGCCGGCGCTGACGCGGGCAGTAAGCTCGACAAGGCTCGCAGCCTGGGTGTACGAGTGATCGATGAGCAGCAGTTGAAGGAGCTACTCAAGGAGCGTTGATGCCGAAGTTGAGAAAAGCGGTTTTCCCGGTCGCCGGGTTCGGTAGCCGCTTCCTGCCGGTCACCAAGGCGAGCCCGAAAGAGATGATGCCGATCGTCGACAAGCCGCTTATCCAGTACGCGGTGGAGGAGGCGGCCGCGGCCGGCATCACCGACATGATCTTCGTCACCGGCCGCAATAAGCGCGCGATCGAGGACCATTTCGACAAGGCGTACGAGCTCGAGACCGAGCTCGAGCGCAAGGGCAAGGGCGCATTGCTCGACCAGGTGCGCTCGGTGCTGCCTGAAGGCGTGCGCTGCGTCTACATCCGCCAGACAGAGCCGCTTGGCCTCGGCCATGCTGTCCTGTGCGCGCAACCGGTTGTGGGGAATGATCCATTCGCCGTGCTGCTCGCGGACGACCTGATGGATTCCAATCCGCCGGCGATCGCGCGCATGGCGCAGGTGTTCGACAAGGAGAATTGCTCGCTCCTTGGCGTCGAGGAAGTGCCGAAGGACCAGACGCAGAGCTACGGCATCGTCACCATCGACAGGATGCAAGGCGACATGGCACGTATCCATAGCATCGTGGAGAAGCCAAAGCCGGCCGACGCGCCCTCCAATCTCGCGGTCATCGGGCGCTACGTGCTGACGCCCCGTATCTTCGACTTGCTTGGGGAAGTTAAGCCAGGGGCTGGTGGCGAGATCCAGCTGACCGACGCGATCTCGGCGCTCCTTAAGCACGAGAAGGCAATGGCCGTGCGGCTGCCAGGGCGCCGTTTCGATTGCGGGTCAAAACTCGGCTATCTAAAGGCGACCGTAGAGTTCGGCGTGCGGCATCCCGAATTCGGCAAGGCTTTCGCGAGCTATCTCAAGTCACGCTAGACTCGACTGGATGACGGATATCCAGGGCGCCTGGCGCTTCCTAGAAGAATCGGATCCAATCGCGAGCGCCGAAGAAGTGCAGGCGGCGATGGAGCGCGTCGCTGCCGAGATCACCAGCAGCATGGCGAAGAGTTACCCGCTCGTACTCGTGGTCATGGGCGGCGCCGTCGTGTTTGCCGGCCAGGTGCTCCCGCTCCTGCGTTTTCCACTTGATCTCGACTACATCCATGCCTCGCGCTACGGGGTCGAGACGGTCGGCGCGAAGATCGACTGGCGCGTCGCGCCGCCCGCCCACGTGCGTGGGCGCGCCGTACTCGTGCTGGACGATATCCTCGACGGCGGCCAGACGATGGCCGCGATCCGCGATCGACTGCTCGAGTTGGGTGCCGCCAGCTTCAAGAGCGCCGTGCTGGTCGAAAAGCGACTGGCCAAGCCAAAGCCGATCAAAGCCGACTTTGTCGGCCTCACGATCGAGGATCGCTTCGTCTTCGGCTGCGGAATGGATGCCAAGGGCTTCTGGCGCAACCTGCCCGAGATTCGCGCCATGCGCGGCGCCTGATGCTGGCCATTATCGGCGGCAGCGGGCTCGCCAAGCTCGGTATTCTCAAGAACACGCGACGCAAGGCCGTGCGCACACCTTACGGCTCGCCATCGGCTCGCCTTACTGCAGGAAAGATCGGGCAGCGCGACATCGTGTTCCTGGCTCGGCACGGCGACGGACACACCATCGCGCCGCACGAAGTGAATTACCGCGCAAATCTCTGGGCGGTGAAGAAAGCCGGCGCTCGCGAAGTCCTGTCGATCGCGACGGTAGGCGGCATCGCCGCATCCATGGCGCCCGGCACGCTGGCCGTGCCGCACCAGATCATCGACTACACATGGGGGCGGCGCTCCACCTACTTTGAAGGCAAAGGCAAGCCAGTCGAGCACATCGACTTTACCGAGCCCTACGCGCGTTCCATGCGCGAAAAGATCCTGGCTGCAGCGAAGGCATGCGGCGAGACTGTGGGCGATGGCGGCGTTTACGCCACAACGCAGGGCCCGCGTCTGGAGACGGCCGCCGAAATCGAGAAGCTCAGTCGCGATGGCGCCGACCTCGTCGGCATGACCGCCATGCCGGAGGCCGGGCTCGCACGCGAACTCAACCTGGAGTACGCCGCCATTGCGGTGGTTGCGAACTATGCCGCGGGACGCGGCGACAGCAAGCGCGCCATCCCGCTGGAGAAAATCAGCGCCGTGCTGGACGAGGCCATGGACCGAGTACGCCGCATCATCGAGGAGCTGTGCAAATGATTCGAGAAGTTCTCCGCATGGGCGACCCGCGCCTTCTCGTGCGGTCACAGGAGATCAACGAGTTCGGCGCGCTGGAGCTGCAAGCGCTGCTCCAGGACATGCGCGACACGATGGCGCATTTGAACGGCGCGGGGCTTGCCGCTCCGCAGATTGGCGTGAACTTGCGGGTCGTCATCTTCGGTGTGCACGCAAACCCGCGCTACCCGCAGGCCGAAGAGGTTCCCGATACGGTACTCATCAACCCGGTGCTCGAGCCGCTCGGCACCGAGCTAGAGGAGGGCTGGGAAGGATGCCTGTCGGTCCCCGGTATGCGCGGCGTGGTGCCGCGGTACAAGCGGCTGCGCTATCGCGGCGTCGACGAAAACGGGAAGCCCTTCGAGCGCGAGGTCTCGGACTTCCATGCGCGGGTCGTACAGCACGAGGTCGACCACCTCGACGGGATTCTCTACCCGATGCGAATCCGGGACTTCTCCAGATTCGGCTTCAATGAAGCACTGTTTCCCGGGCAGGAGCTGCCGCAGGAAGACTGAGCTCGGAGAGGAGCTCCTGCTCGAGCTGCAGCACGGTCTTCGCCCCGGCAAGCGCCTCGCCTGAAACCAGGAAGACATCTTCGGCCCGATCGCCGAGCGTGTTGATGCGTGCCGTCTGCAGGCTGATGTGGTGCCGCGCGAGGATGCGCGCGATGCCGTAGAGGAGCCCCGGCCGGTCGCTCGCTACGATGGAGAGCACCTGGTAGGCGCCACGCTCATCCGGCCGGATGTTGACCGATGGCGAGATCGGGAAGTGCCGCACACGTCGCGAAAGGCGGCCGCCGCGCGGCGGAGCGAGCGGCGTGTCGGACCGTAGCTCTTGTGCGAGCTCGGATTCGATCATCGCGATGCGGTCCTGATAGTGCGCGTCGCGTCCCTGGCCCATGACGACGAAGGTGTCGAGCGCATAGCCGTTGCGTGTCGTGTGCACCTTCGCTTCCGCGATATTGAAGCCGGCCCGATCGAAGTAACCGCAGATGCGGGCGAAAAGTGCCTCCCGGTCCTGCGTATAGATCATCACTTGCAGTCCTTCGCCGAACGGCGCAAGGCGCGCCTTCACCACCGGCTTCTCCGCGTCCACGCGGTAATGGAGATTGCGCGTGTGCCAGGCGATCTCCTGCGCGTCGTGGCGCAGGAAGTAGGTGATATCGAGGCTCGCCCAGAGGCGGTCCTTCACGCCGTCGGATAGGGCGTACAGGCGTAGGAGGCGCGCGGCTTCGGCCTGCTTCTCGGCGAGTGCGGCGTCGCGCGCGAGCGGCTCGCCGGTCAGCACGCGGCGCGTCGCGCGGTAGAGATCCTCGAGAAGCTTGCCCTTCCAGGCATTCCATACTTTCGGGCTAGTGCCCCGCATATCGGCGACGGTCAGCAGGTACAAGGCGACCAGCCGTCGCTCTGTTTTCACTCGCTTGGCGAAAGCGGCAACCACCTCGGGGTCATAGACGTCCTCTTTCTGCGCGACGTGCGACATCGAGAGGTGGTTTTCGACCAAGAATTCGACGAGCTGGCGATCTTCCTTGGCGAGGCCGTGGCGCCGCGCGAAGCTGCGCGCGTCTGCCTGGCCGAGATGCGAGTGGTCGCCGCCGCGGCCTTTGGCGATATCGTGATAGAGCGCGCCGATGTAGAGGAGCCAGCGGCGCTCGAAGCCGCTCATCAGCTCGCTGCAGAGGGGAAATTCGTGTGCGAACTCCGGCTGGGTGAAGCGCCGCAGGTTCCGCACGACCATGAGGATGTGCTGGTCGACGGTGTAGACATGGAAAAGGTCGTGCTGCATCTGGCCGACGATGCGCCCGAACTCGGGCAGATAGCGACCCAGGATGCCGTACTGATTCATGCGCCGGAACTCGTGCACGATGCCGCGTGGCTGCTGCAGGATGTGTACGAACATGAGCTGCGCCAGCGGATCGCGCCGCAAGCGAGCGTTGACGCGGCCGCGTGCCCGGTAGAGCGCACGCAGCGTCGGTGCAGTCATGCCGCGCAACTGCTGGTGCTGCATGAGGAGGAGAAAACTCTCGAGGATGGCGAGCGGCTGCCGCTCGAAGAGATCGTCTCTGGCCGCTTCCAGCAGCGCCCCGCGCGAGCGAAAACGCTCGTTGAGCGCGCGCGGCTCGACATCCGGCTCGGGAGCGAGGCGTGCCTCGAGGTTCTGCAGGAGGATTGTGTTTAGCTGCGTGACGCCCTTGGCGGTCTGGTAGTAGCGCTGCATCATCGCTTCGCTCGCGCGGCGATGAGCGCTGTCCTTGTAACCGAGCTGCGCGGCCAGCGCCGTCTGCACGTCGAAAACGATGCGGTCCTCGCGCCGCCCGGCGATGTAATGCAGGCGGATCCGCAGGTCCTGGAGCAGGGTTTCGGCTTTTGAGAGCTGTCGCGCCTCGTCGCGCTCGATCAGCTTCTGCGCTACGAGCTCATTCCAGGTTGCGCCCAGGCCTGCGCCGCGGGCGATCCACTGAATCACCTGGAGATCGCGCAGGCCGCCCGGCGCTTCCTTCAAGTTCGGCTCGAGAGAGTAGGGCGAGTCCTGGTGCTTGGCATGACGCTGCTCCTGCTCGAGCTTCTTCGCCTTGAGGAAGGCAACGGGATCCATGTGCGCGCGCAGCGCCGATTCGAGGCGGTGGAAGAGCTGGCGGCTGCCGCCGAGATAGCGGGATTCGAGGAGCGTGGTGCGCACCGTGACGTCGTCAGCGGCGGCCTGGACGCACCCGTCCACTGTGCGCACGCTATGCCCGATCTCGAGCCCGATGTCCCACAGCGTGCCGATGAATTTCTCGAGCGACTCGCGTTCGGCGGCTTCCGGGTCGCGCGCGAGCAGCACGAGGAGGTCGATGTCGGAACTGGGATAGAGCTCGCCGCGCCCGTAACCGCCGGTAGCGACGAGCGCCGCGCCCTTCGGCAAGCCGGGGACGGTCTTGATGGTGCGGTCGATGAGCTTCGCGTGCGCCTTGAGAAGGCGCCGCGGATTCGGATGCTGCAGGTAACCCGCTCGCAGCGCCGCTCGCTCGGCGGCGACGCGCTCGCGCAGGCTTGCTGCGGTCACTTGGACGTGGCCTCGG
>JAFARH010000399.1 GCA_019245555.1 Betaproteobacteria bacterium | reverse complement strand
GACACCAAGATGCGCGCCATCGGCGCGCACCAGAGCCAGTTCAAGTGCCGCGGCCTCGGCACCGAGATCTACCGCGACATCGCGCGCCTGAACGGCCGCATGGTCGGCGTCCAGTACGCTGAAGGGCTCGACGTCCACCGGTTGCTGCTGGCGTGAAGCTCTATCGCTGGATCGCATTGGCCGCGCTGGCCGCGTGCGCAACGTCGCAGCGCACGACCGATGATCATGTGACGGTGGTCTGGAACCGCGTCGAGGACGTGCAAACCGTTTGCCAGAACCTCTCCCATAGCAAAGAGGTCTTCGCCATCCGCGGCTGCTCGAAGTGGGTCGACGGCTTCCGTGCAGGCGAGCGCGTATGCAACATCTATGTGCCCACGCCGAGGAACGAGATGGACACGCAGAGGTTCGCGACGCTCGGACATGAACTCATGCATTGCTTCGACGGCAACTGGCACGATCGCTGGGGCCGCATGAATCCGGAAGAGACTGCCGCCGCCGGCGGCACGAAGAAAAACGCGGGCGCCGCCGCGTCGAACTAACATCGGGTGTGCTCACCCGACTTCGCGCCTGGGCGCAGGAGCTCAAGGCGCAACTTCTTACCCTGTGGTTCGCCCGTTCGCACCCGGACACGCCGTGGTATGCAAAGGCGCTCGCCGTTCTGGTGGCCGCGTACGCATTCAGCCCGATCGACCTGATTCCGGATTTCATTCCGGTGCTGGGCTATCTCGACGATGTGATCATCGTGCCGCTCGGCGTCTGGCTTGCGCTGCGCATGATTCCGCAGCACGTGCTGACCGAGTCGCGGCGTAAAGCCGACGAATGGATCGCCGCGAGGCAGGCGCGGCCGAAAAGCTATGTCGCGGCCACCGTCTTCGTCCTGATCTGGCTCGCCGCCGCCTACGGTCTATGGACGATGTGGCGCTCGTCGATCGACTAGAACGTCTTGCCGGTCTGGACGAGTACCTGGTAGGGCTTGATCGTCGGGTCGCTGCGGTTGATCGGGAAGGCGAGGTCGATGTGCAGGATGTTTCCGAATGAAGCACGGGCGCTGAGGAAGCGTATGCCGATGCCGACGTCGGAGAGCCAGCCATTGACCGGGTTGGGTGTTGCGGAGCCCCACGCGCGTCCGACGTCCGCGAAGACGGCGGCGCCGACGCGGAAGAGACGCAGCGGATACCAGTCGGTGTAATAGCGCTCCTCGAACGTAAAGAGCGTGCGATGCTCGCCGCGCTGGTAGCGAAGCGGATAGCCGCGCAGGCCATTATCTCCGCCAAGGAGGAGGTCGTCGGCCTGGTTCGGGCTGTGGACATGGTCGGTGCTGGCGGCAAAGTAGAAGAGGAGCGGATCCTTCTGCGGGGCGAAGTAGCGCACCGAGGCCCCCATCGTCTGCGTATCGCCGGTGCTCGAGCCGATGAGCGCGGAGTAGTTGGCCGAAGCGAGCATCTGGTGCCCAGGCTGCTGGAAGCGGAAGCCCTGCGACGCATTCGCCGACACCTGCCACGGCTCGTCGGTGGCGCCGAACGCGCCGAGGCTGCGACCGACCTGCACCATGGAGTTCAATCCCATCGTCAGGTACTCGGGCCGCTGGATCAGGTCGCGGTTGACGGTCTGCAGGTAGTCGTCCTGGATCACTTCGTAACGGATGAACGGGCCCGCGAGCGTGCGGTCGGGCGGCAGCTGCGGCGGCGGCGGCCGGCCGGGCTCGAAGCGGTATTCGTCGGCGGCGTAGCTCGCGCCGACCGTATAGCGCCGCGTCCAGCCATTGATGAGGCCGGGCGAGTAGCCGGCGAACGCGCTCGCCGCCTTCTGATCGTGGCGGTATTGCGCGACGTTGTTGCCCGCCTGGTAGAACGAATCGAGCTGGCTGAAATCGGAAACGGAGGCGCCCGCGGCCCAGCGCGTGTCGAGCGCGTAGAAGGGGCGCGTGATGTTGAGCGAGTTGTTGTGGCCGTCGTCGTAGCTCGCGCGCTGCAGCGCTACGCTCGTCCAGCCGTCGAACAGGTGGTCGTGCTGCAGCGTGAGGAGCGTGCCGGTACGGTCGACGCTGGTCGCGCGCTCGAGTCCGAGGCTCGTGCCGGTGCCGGCGAGGTTCGATTCCTTGATGTTGAAGGCGCCGGTGTTCTTGCCGCCCGCGCGCCGCACGCGGAGGCCGGGCTGCAGCGTCCAGGTGTCGCGCGTGCGCACCAGGATGTCGACCACGCCGTTCTCGTAGAGGATCGGCCGGATCTCGACGTCATAGACGGTGCTGTTCTGGCGAATGAGACGCTCGGTCTCCTCGATCAAGCGCGCCTGGACGTAGTCGCCGGTCCGGAAGAGCAGGTAGCTGCGGATGAACCACGGCTGTGTCTTGATGTGCAGCGCGTTCGCCGCGCGATAGAAGAAGTTGTTCTCGCTCGGGTCGGAGAGATCGAAGATGTCGTGCGTCTCGACCTTGATCTCGCCGATTAGCGCGCCTTCTGCCTCCAGCTCGGCGAACGACGGCAGCGCCCCCTGTGCGAGCACGGGGCTCGACAGGGCGACGCAGGCAAGGGCGAGCCAGCGAAGCACATGGTGCCGAAGTACATACTGCATGGCGCCCGCGATTATCCGGGCGTCTTGGGAAGGTCGAAGGAAAGAGGGCGCGGCCGCTAGCCGCGCCCTCGGTGCTACCTACTGGCGATCAGACGGTGACGACACGTTGTTTGGTCCCCTCATTGTTCCGAGCGGGACTATTAACAGCGGGATGGCCATCGCCTGCCGTACGTAGGAATCGCCCTACGTACGTAGCAAGTTTGTTACCGCTTCGGCTGCGGCACAATGGAATTGCCTAGTCCGGTCGGACTATAGGTGAACATCCATTTGGTGTAATTCTCGGCATCGGCGAGGGTCGCGTCCTTCGCGCTGAAGTCCGCTGATTTGATGGGCGTTTCTTCGGAAAGACTATGCACGCCCATGAAGCCGCCACCCGGCGCGTCGACCAGCGCCCACTCGGGCGTACCCGTCATCGGGTCTCTGTACACGCGCCGTAGGTGGTGCTGCGGCATGGGGAAGCGGGTGTCTTCCAGCAGGTCTTCCAGCTTCTTCGGGTAGACCTTCGCGCCCGGGCTCTTGTTGTAATAGCTCGCGATCGCGTCGCGGAACTGGTTGCCGATGAAAAGGAGCTCGCGCTCCTTCTCGCGTTGCGCGGCGTGCGAATAGAGCTCGCCGAACGCCGCCAGGCCGAAGCCCATCAGCGCCACGATCACCAGCACGCCGAGGTACGTGAAGCCCCCCTGGCGCAGGAAAGCCGGTACCGGGGATTCAGACGCCGAATTCTTTTTCTTGATCTCGCCCCGGACGGCGGGCACGAGCTTCACCCGGCTGGTCGGCTGCTTCGCGCGGCCGAAGAAGCCGGGATTCGTGATCGTGCGGCGATTAGTACCGCTCATAGCCTTTCGCGGCGCTCTTCACGTCCCAGACGTTGCCCTTGCGCGTGTCCTGCGGCGGCACGGGAACCCAGGTGGTGGCGCTCTGCGTGAACGGATCCTTCGGGATCGCGCGCAGGTAGTGCTTGGTGACGAGCTCGTCGAGCGTGGCCGGATAGCGGCCCGTGTCGGCGTAGTGCTTGTCGAGCGAGTCGCGCATCAGCGCGAGGTTCTCCTGCAGCACTGCCTCCTCGGCGCGGCGCATCTTGCCGATGTAGTCGGGCACGACTACCGAGAGGAGGAGCGCGATGACGGTGAGCACCACCATCAGCTCGACCAGCGTGAATCCCCTTGTTTTTTCCCTGAGCGTCTTCATTACCATTCCCTGTAGGCAATTCCGTTCAACCCGGTGTCCGGGCTCTTTGAATAAATGTCGAACACGTCTTTCCCTGGCTGCGGCTCGTTGGCGGAGCTCGCGTAGCTGCGCAGGCCCCAGTCCTCGCCGCTGACCGGATCGGCCGGCACGCGGCGCAGGAAGTAGATCTTCGAGCCGTCCGTTTTTCTTTTGTCTTCCATGCCATCGACCAGCACCTGGAGCTTGGGCGGATAACCCGTCTCGTCCGCCTTCTTCTCGATCGCGCCTTCGTCGGCCGCGCGCTTGTACGCATCGATCGCCGTGCGGATCTCGCGCAGCGCCTGCCGCAGGTCCTGCTCGCGGTTACGCTGGTAGGCGACCTCCGCGAGCGGCAGGGCGATCGAGGCGAGCAGCGCCACGATCGCGACCGTGATCATCAGCTCGATGAAAGTGAAGCCCCGTTGCTTCATCGGGTTTGCGGGCCTGCGGCTGGCGCCGGGCTGCCGAGCGTCGACGGAATGGCGGGCTGCGGAGCGGCCGGCGTCATCGGGCTCACGGGCGCCGACGGCGCGGGCACCGCGCTCGGGATCACCGACGGGAGCGCAAGCGACGCACCACCGACTTCGGCTTCCGTGCCGGAGTTGAACTGCTCCAGGTTCACTGCCGGACGCTCGATGTTCCGAACGACGCGCGGCGTGATGAGCATGACGATTTCCGTCTTGTTCGCCGTGTCGTCCTTGCTCTGGAAGAGGCGGCCGGCCACCGGCAGGTTCGCGAGGCCCGGCACCTGGGTCGAGTTGCGGCGATCCTCGTTCGAGATGAGACCCGCGAGGATCTGCGTCTCGCCGTCGTGCAGCCTGAGCACGGTCGAGGTGTTGCGCGTGCCGACCTGGTAGGCGATCGTGCCCGACGAGGTCTTGATCTGCGAGCCGATGTTGCTCACTTCAAGCCCGATCTTGATGCCGACATCGTCGTCGAGGAACACCTGCGGCTCGACTTCGAGCTTGAGGCCCACGTCGAGGTAGTTCACCGATTCCGACACGAAGCCCGTGGCTCCGGCCGTGGTCGTGATCACCGGCACCTTGTCGCCGATATGGATGCGCGCCTTCTCGCGGCTCTTCGTGCGGATGCGCGGGTTCGCCAGGATGTTGTTGCGGCCAACCTGCTGCGTGAGGCGGAAGATGAGCATCGGATCCGGCACGGTCACGCGTACGAGGCCGCTATTGAAGTGCGTCGCCTCCGTGCCGGTGACACTGCCTGGAACGCCGGCCGCGCCCTGCAGGCCGATGCCGACCTGGCCCGGCCACTGGATGCCGGCCTGGGTGAGGTCGTTGTCGCCGATCTCCATGATCTGGACCTCGAGCATCACTTCAGGCTCGCTCTTGTCCTGGTTGGAGATGAGCTTCTCCGCCACGGCGATCGCCTCCGGCGTGTCGCGCATGACGAGGAGGTTCAGCTTCTCGTCGACGAAAAGGTCGCGCGTCTTCACGAGCTGCCGCACCATCTGCGCCGTCTGTTTCGCGTCGGCGTTCGAGAGGTAGAAGCTGCGCACCACGAGATCCTTGTAGTCGCGCGACTTCGCCGGCGTGTTCGGATAGATAAGGATCGTGTTCTCGTTCAGGATCTTCTTGTCGAGCTGGTTCGTGACGAGCACGTAGCGGATCACTTCCTCGATCGGCGTGTCGCGCACGAACACGGTGGTGCGCGTGTCGGGCTGCACTTCCTTGTCGAACACGAAGTTGAGGCCGGTCTGGCGCGAGATGAGCTCGAGCACCGTGCGCAGCGGCGCATCACGGAACTCCATCGTGATGGGACGCTTGAGCGCCGCGGTGAGCTTGGGCGTCATGTTGTCCTTCATCTGCTTCTCTTCGATCTGGCGCAGGAGGCCCTTCGCTTCCTTGTTCTGCGGGTTCTCCGAGACGATCTGCTTCAGCTTGATCTGCGCGTCGGCCGTGTTGCCGGCCTTCATCGCCTGCATGGCGTCGACGAGCATCGTCGCGGACTCGCGGTCCCGGCGGACGAGCTGCAGGCCGACCTGGGCATTGCGGTTCTGCGGATCGAAGCGGAGCGCGCGCTCATAAGAGGCCTGGGCGCGATCCAGCGCGCCCGCGGCGCGAGCGTTGTCGCCGAGCGCGAGATAGCGCTGCACCGCGACTTCCTTGTGGCGCTGGTAGTAGTTACGCAGCTCCACGTCGTCCGGGTGCGCCTTGATCTCCTGCTCGAGACGAGCAAGCCCCTGCTCTTCATTGCCCGCCTGGACTTCGATGCGGGCCTTCTTGAATTCCTCGTCGGTCGCACAGGCTGCAACCACGAGGGCGAGGATCAGAAATGCCAGTAGTTTTTTCATAGGGGTAGCGTGAATTTCGTTTTCATTGGCAGATAGGTAAAGCGGATCTCGTTCTCGGTGATCTTGTCGATGCGGTAATCACCGACGCGCTCGCCTTCCATGGCGGTGTAGCTCTCGTCGCCTTTCTGCAGGAAGACGGCGAGCTGGCCGTTGTCGATCATCTTTCCGATGTAGCGGAACGGCATCGCTGGCGCCTCGGCACGCGCCGGCCCCTTGGGCAGGGGCGCGGTCACCGAACCAAAGCTGCGCGGCGCGAACGGATCGACCTTGGAGTCGTCGCCAGTACGCGCCGCCTCGAGCTTGTCGAGGTCGAGCATGTCTTTCACCTGCAGGCGTGTGTCGACCTTCGGCTTGGCCGGCTCGATCACCGTGGGCGCTTCGTGGCCCGCAACCACGGACGCAAGAGCGCTGACGACGGTGATGCCTGCGAGCACTTTCTTCACGATGGACGGGTTCATGGCTTCACCATGTGCAAAGTGAGACGGAGCTCGGCCTGGACCTGGCCTTCGCGCCGGTTCTCGCGCTTGAGCACGATCTGGTCGAGCGAAAGCACCGGGATCTCGGCGAGCGAGCGCTTGAGGAAGTCGCGCATCTGCGCATAGCTGCCGGTGAGCGGCAGCACGATCTCGTAGCGCTGCAGGCGGCCGCCGGCGTTCTGCGTCTTGTAGTTCGCGGACTGGAGCTCGACGCCGGTCGCCTTGCCGATCGCATAGAGCTTGGCGAGCCAGTCGGTGGTGGCCTCGGGCTTCTCCAGGTACTCGTACACGGACTCCACCTTCTCGGCCGCATTCACGCCCGACACGGTCGCGAGGTCGCGGCTGATGCCGGCCTGCGCTTCGAGCACGCGGTTATGGGCCTTCATCGGCTGGAGCACGAACGTCATAAAAGCGCCGGCCGCGATGAAGAGCACGATGGCCGCAAGGCCGGTCGTGCCCAGCTCGTCGCGCAGGCGGTAAATCTGCGAATAGATCCGGTGTTTCATCGCTTCACCTCGTTCCAGGCTGCCGAGATGGAGAAGGCGACCGGATGCTGCGGGTCGTTCTGCTTCACCTCGTGGCGCACGAGCTGCACGTTCGACAGCGCGTCCGACTGCGAGAGATTCAGCACGTAGGTGAGGGCGGCGAGGTAGTCCTTGCTGTCGCCGGAGATCTTCACCGTGCCGGTCTTCGTGTCGGGCTCGATGGCGAGCAGCGCCACGCGGTCGTTCGCCGCGGCCTCGAGGGCCGAGAAAAGCCTCGGCCAGGGAAGGCCCAGGCGATCGACGGTGTCGCGAGCCGCTGCCAGCTCGTCGTTGGAAACGTTCTGAACGGCTTTACGCGGGTGATGCGCCCGCGCAACTACCGCCTCGTTCGCTTTCACGGTCGTCGCGAGCTCGGCATAGCTGAACGCCATGTCGCCGGCGATGCCGAGCGAGACGGCGAACAGCACGCGGCCCGCCCAGCGTGAGCGGGGCGCGCGACGGATGAAATCGAGTTCGATGCGTTGCATTAAGACTCCTTACTCGCTAGCTAGTGCCAGCTCCCTGTAACCGAGTGCCTCTGTTCTCCAGGCTTGGTACATCTCGGTGTCGAACTCCCCTTGGGTGCAAACGATCACGCGCGTCACGGGTTGCGAGAGGCCGAGGAACGCGCTTTCGCGCTCCAGGATCTCGGGCAGGACGTTGCGCCAGCCTTTGTCGGCGCGCCGGCCGCGGATCGCGATCCACATGCCGCGCTGGATCAGCGCGAGCGTGAGGCGGC
>JAFARH010000381.1 GCA_019245555.1 Betaproteobacteria bacterium | reverse complement strand
ACCGGAGCGCATCGCCTGCGGCTGGTGGGACGGTGACGAGGCGAATCGGGATTATTTCGTCGTCGAGCTTGGCGCCGCGCTCGCCTGGGCATATCGTGAAGAAGGACGCTGGTACGTGCATGGTTTTTTTGCCTGATTACGCCGAGCTGCACGCGCTCTCGAACTTCAGTTTCCTGCGCGCGGCTTCGCATCCCGAGGAACTCGTCCAGCGAGCTCATGCGCTCGGCTACCGGGCGCTCGCGCTGACCGACGAGTGCTCTTTCGCCGGCAGCGCTCGCGCGCATTTCGCTGCCAAGGAGTGCGGGCTGCATCTCATCCACGGAACAGAAGTCACGGTCGAGAAGTCGAAGTTCGTCCTCCTCGCCACTGGCCGCGCTTCTTACGGCTCGATCGCCTCGCTCATCACCACCGGTCGCCGCCGCGGCAAGAAGGGCACGTATGTGCTGTCTCGGGCCGACCTCGAGAAGGTAAATGCGCTGGTTCTCTGGACGCCGGAAGAGGACCTCTCGATGGCGTCATGGCTCGCCGAACGCTTCGCGGGCCGCGCCTGGATCGCGGCCGAGCTGCATTGCGGTCCGAACGATCGCGCGAAATTGCAGCGCCTGCAGGAGTCGGGTCAAGCGCATGGATTGCCGCTGGTGGCGGCAGGCGATGTGCGCATGCACGTGCGCTCGCGCAAGCGCCTGCACGATGTCCTGACTGCGATCCGCCTGGGTAAGCCGGTGGCGCACTGCGGCCAGGCGCTCGAGCCGAATGCGGAGCGTAGCCTCCGCTTGCGTGTGCGCCTGGCGCAGCTCTATCCGCACGAATTGCTCGCCGAAACCATGACCATCGCCGAGCGCTGCCAATTTTCGCTCGACGAGCTGCGCTACGAGTATCCGGCCGAGATCGTGCCCGAGGGTCATACGCCGGCGAGCTGGCTGCGCAAGCTCACGGAAGAAGGGCTGCAACGTCGCTTTCCCGGCGGCGCGGAATACAAGGTGCGTGAGATGGCGGAGCGTGAGCTCGCGCTTATCGCCGAGCTTCGTTACGAGCCTTTCTTTCTTACGGTCGAGGATCTGGTGCGCTATGCGCGCTCGGAGAACATCCTTTGCCAGGGACGCGGCTCGGCGGCGAATTCGGTGGTCTGCTATGCGCTCGGCATTACGGAGATCGATCCGGCCCGCATGAACGGGCTCTTCGAGCGCTTCGTCTCGCGGGAGAGGAACGAGCCAACGGACATCGACGTCGATTTCGAGCATCAACGACGCGAAGAGGTCATCCAGTACGTCTACAAGAAGTACGGGCGGCAACGTGCCGCGTTGGCGGCGACTGTCATCTGCTATCGGCCGAAGAGCGCAGTCCGCGAAGTCGGCAAGGCGCTCGGGGTCCCGATGGAGGAGGTCGACCGCGCCGCCAAGGGTTTTGCATTCTGGGATCAGCCGATCCCGGCGGAGAACCTCTGGATGCAGTTCGCGCAGATGCTGCGCGGCTTCCCGCGGCACCTGTCGCAGCATCCGGGCGGCTTCGTCATTTCGCGTGGTCCACTCGCCGAGCTCGTGCCGATCGAAAACGCGGCGATGCCCGATCGCACGGTAATCCAGTGGGACAAGGACGATCTGGAATCGCTCGGCCTCCTCAAGGTCGACGTGCTCGGTCTCGGCATGCTCTCAGCCATCCGCCGGGCATTGGCGATGGTCGGCATGGACATGCAGGATGTGCCGCCGGAAGACCCGGCGGTGTACGCCATGATCCAGAAAGCCGACACCATTGGCGTGTTCCAGATCGAGTCGCGCGCGCAGATGAGCATGCTGCCGCGCCTGAAGCCAAAGGAGTTCTACGACCTGGTGGTGGAAGTTGCGATCGTGCGTCCCGGCCCGATCCAGGGCGGCATGGTGCATCCCTATCTGCGCCGACGGCGCAAAGAAGAACCGGAAAGCTATCCGAGCGACGCCGTGAAGCAGGTGCTCGGCCGCACGCTCGGCGTACCGATCTTCCAGGAACAGGTGATGCAGCTCGCCATTGTCGCCGCGGGCTTCACGCCCGGAGAAGCCGATCGCCTGAGGCGCTCGATGGCAGCCTGGAAGAAGCGCGGCGGGCTCGAGCATTTCGAGGAGAAGCTGAAGAGCGGCATGATGCGCCACGGCTATAGCGCGGCATTTGCCGACGGTTTGTACAAGCAGATTCTCGGCTTCGGCGAATATGGCTTCCCCGAGTCGCATGCCGCGAGCTTTGCGTTGCTCGTCTATGTCTCTTCGTGGCTCAAGCGCCACCATCCGGCCGCCTTCTGCGCGGCGCTCCTCAATAGCCAGCCGATGGGCTTTTATGCGCCATCGCAGCTCGTGCAGGATGCTCGACGCCATGGGGTCGAAGTGCTGCCGCCTGATGTGAACGCGAGCGAATGGGATTGCACGCTCGAAGAGCGGGCCTTGCGCCTGGGCCTTCGCATGGTGAGCGGGCTGCCGGAGGCGGCAGGCAGGCGCATTGCTTCTGACAAGCCATATGCCTCGGTTTTCGCTCTTCAGTTGAACAAGAAAGACCTGAGATCCCTGGCTGCTGCCGGAGCGCTTCAATCGATCGCCGGGCATCGGCGCCGAGCCCACTGGTCTGCTGCCGGTGCGGCGCGCCGGTCGCCACTTGATTCACCTTCGGATGAAACACTGCCTGCGCTCGCTGCGCCGACCGAAGGCGCCGATATCGTTGCCGACTACGCGAGCCTCGGCCTTACGCTGGGTCGCCATCCGCTTGCTTTACTGCGAGGAAAGCTCAAGGCGATGGGCCTCGGGGATGCGAGCGAGCTGCATGAGTTGCCACACGGCAGCCCGGCGCACGTCGCAGGGCTCGTCACGTGCCGCCAGCGGCCCGATACGGCAAGCGGCGTGGTCTTCGTGACCCTTGAGGACGAGACCGGCAACATGAACATCGTCGTCTGGAATCGGCTCGTCGAACGCCAACGCCGCGAGCTGCTGGGTGCCCGGCTGCTTGGCGTCCACGGCACTATTGAGCGCGATGGCGACGTCGTGCATCTCGTCGCACGGCGCCTAGTGGACCATAGCGCGCTGCTGGGGCCCCTCGAAACGGCTTCGCGCGATTTCCATTAAGCTTTTCGACCGTGACCGAGATCCTCGGCCTGATCGCCGGACGCCGTAGCCGACGGCCTGCCTGCAACCTTGCAGAGTTGACGCATCTTTTCAAACGACTCGGCGCATGCGCGGCAGCCGAGGCGCCAGAAACCGAGGACCGCATCTGGGGTGTCTGGATGCATCACCCGCACCGCGCCGCCGCGGCCGTCCTCGAGGCCGCGACGCGCGACATCGCTGCAAGGCGCTACGACATCGCTGAAACCCGGCTGACAGCGCTGCTGCGTAGCGCGCCACTCTATGCCGAGGCATGGCACAAGCGCGCCACGCTCTACTACCTGGTGGGACGCGACGAGGAATGCCTGCAAGACATCCAGCGCACCCTCGAGCTCGAGCCGCGTCACTTCGCCGCTATCCTTCATTTTGCTGAGATCCGGCTTGGCGATGGCGCGGCGGCCGAGGCGCGCTACGCATTCGCCGCGGCACTGACGCTCCATCCGCACCTGCCTCGCGCGCGCGAGGCGCTCGCTGACAAAGCCTGACCGGGGCTGGGCCGGGGCGGGCCCGGGCCGAGGAGGAGGGGCCGCCTATAATGCCGCGCATGCCTGAAGCCAACTACAAGGTCACGGTAGCGCGCGATCTCGAGGACCTGATCCCGGTATTCATGTCCAACCGCAAGAAGGAGCTCGACACGCTGCGCGTCGCGCTCGCTTCGGCGGATTTCGAGCAATTACGCCAGCTTGGCCACCGCATGAAGGGGGTGGGAGTTTCCTACGGCTTCGATCACGTCTCCACGCTCGGCAAATACATCGAAGACGGCGCGCGCAGCGGCGATCGCGCGGGCCTTGAAGCGCGCATCGTCGAATACGCCGACTACCTGTCAAAGGTC
>JAFARH010000274.1 GCA_019245555.1 Betaproteobacteria bacterium | reverse complement strand
CTGCATGCCTATCAGCAGTTGCATGCGGAGGGGAAGGTCAAGCTCTTCGTCGGCTCGGACGGCTATCGTGATGGCGAGCAGCGGCGCGACTTCATTTACGTCGATGACTGCGTGGCGGTGAACCTGTGGTTCCTCGAGCGGCGCAATGTCTCCGGCGTCTTCAATTGCGGCACGGGTCGGGCGCAGACCTTCAATCGGGTCGCGGTTGCCGCCATCAATGCGCTGCACGGCACGCAGGCGACGCTGCAGGATCTCGTCGGCAAGGGCCTGATCGAATACATCCCGTTCCCGCCGGCGCTCGTCGGCAAGTACCAGAGCTTCACCGAAGCCGATCTCACCCGCTTGCGCGCAGCCGGCTATCCGTGCGAATTCATGACGGTGGAGCAGGGCGTCTCGGCATACGTGAAGCAGCTGCAAAGCCAGTGAAGAAGACGCTCGAAGATTTCATCGGCAACACGCCGCTGGTGCGCCTGCAGCGACTGCCGGGTCCGTCCAACAAAAACATCATTTTGGCGAAGCTCGAGGGCAACAACCCGGCGGGGTCGGTGAAGGACCGGCCGGCGATCTCGATGATTCGCCACGCCGAGGAACGTAAGCGCATCAAGCGCGGCGACACGTTGATCGAGCCGACCTCCGGCAACACCGGCATCGCGCTTGCCATGGCGGCCGCGACGCGCGGCTACCGGATGATCCTCATCATGCCCGAGCATCTCTCGGTCGAGCGTCGCCAGACCATGCGCGCCTTCGGTGCCGAGATCATCCTCACGCCGCAGAAAGGCGGCATGGAGGGGGCGCGCGACCTCGCCGAGAAGATGGTGCGCGAGGGCAAAGGCACGATGCTCGACCAGTTCGCGAATCCCGACAATCCGCTCGCCCACTATGAGGCGACCGGCGAGGAGATCTGGCGCGATACGGAAGGCAAGATCACGCACTTGGTCTCGAGCATGGGCACGACCGGCACGATCATGGGTTGCTCCAAGTTTCTGAAAGAGAAGAACCCGAAGATCCAGATCATCGGCTGCCAGCCCGAAGAAGGCTCGCAGATCCCCGGCATCCGCAAATGGCCGGAGGCCTACATGCCGAGGATCTTCGACCGCAAGCGGGTCGATCGAATCGAGCAGGTCAGCCAGGCCGAGGCCGAGGAGATGACCCGACGCCTCGCGCGCGAGGAGGGCATCTTCGCCGGCATCTCTTCGGGCGGCGCCATGCACGTGGCGCTGCGCGTCTCGAAGGAGCTGAAAAACGCGGTGATCGTCAGCATCGCCTGCGATCGCGGCGACCGCTATCTCACTACCGGCGTATTTCCGGACTGATGACGCCGGTCCTCGCGTTCGACATCGAGACGGTCCCCGACTGCGCGGGAATTCGGAAGCTGTACAAGCTTCCCGATGACCTTCCCGACGCTGAGGTCGCGGAAGTCGCTTTTCAGAAGCGACGCGCGGTCAGCAACAACGACTTCCTGCCGCCACACCTGCAGAAGGTGGTCGTTATCTCGTGCGTGCTGCGGCACGACGAAGAAGTATGGATTTTCTCCATCGGCGAGCCCGAAACGGGGGAGGCGGGGGCCATCCAGCGGTTTTTCGACGGCCTCGCGAAGTACGCGCCGCAGATCGTGTCGTGGAACGGGCGCAATTTCGACCTGCCGGTGCTCGTCACGCGCGGCATGATCCACGGCGTCACCGCCGCGTGCTTCTGGGATACCGGCCAGGACAACAAGGACGCCAAATGGTCGAACTACATCAACCGCTTCCATGACCGGCACCTCGACTTGATGGACGTGCTCTCGCTCTATGGCAGCCGGGGCTCGCCGCTCGACGAGCTGGCGAGGCTCTCGGGCTATCCGGGGAAACTCGGCGTGGGCGGTGGCGGCGTCTGGGACGCCTACCGGCGCGGCGAGCTCGGCCCGATCCGCGACTATTGCGAGACCGACTGCGCCAATACCTATCTTCTCTACCTGCGCTTCCAGATGATGCGCTGCGCGATCTCCCGCGAGCAGTACGACAAGGAGACCGCGCTCTTGCGCGCCTTCATGGAGAAGCAGAACCAGCCGCACTGGCGAGAGTTTCTTTCGCTCTGGAAGAACTGATTCTCGATATCGAGGGCCTCGACGCCGAGGGTCGCGGCGTCGCGCGG
>JAFARH010000256.1 GCA_019245555.1 Betaproteobacteria bacterium | reverse complement strand
CACCTCGTTCATGGTGCGCACGAGCTTCGCGACAGGCGCCTGCATGGTGCCCATCAGCTTGGCAATGAGCTCTTCACGCGACGGCAGCAGCGCGAGCGCCTTGACGTCCTTGTCGGACATCTTGGTGTTCGCCATCGCCCCGCCCTTGATAACGAAGAGCTCGTTCTCCTTGGCGAATTCCGCGATTACCTTCGCTCCAGCCACGGGGTCGGAGGCAATGCCGTACATGAGCGGCCCGACCATCTGGTCGGACAGCTTCTCGAACGGCGTGCCTTTGACTGCCCTGCGCGCGAGCGTGTTCTTCAGCACGCGCAGATACAGACCCGACTTCCGTGCCTTGGAGCGGAGCTGCGTCACGCGCGCGACATCAAGGCCGCGATATTCCGCGACGATGACGGCTTGCGCCTTCGCCAGCTCGGCCGCGACTTCTGCGACTACGGCCTGCTTTTGCTCCAGATTAAGACCCAAGGTCTACCTCCTTTGCTGCGTTGAAAATCCGGCGACCTTGAATCAGGAACCGTTGTGGCATTCCTTCTCCGGGGTTCGCCGTCTGCGCAGGGAACAACGGATTAAGCCTTTCGGCCCCTGCGGTCTTTGACGACAACTGTTCTCTCGAACAGCGGCCCAAAGTCACTGTTGTGCCGAGAGCGATGACGGATCGACTTTGACGCCGACACCCATCGTGCTCGACACAGAAAGCTTCTTCAGAAAAATTCCTTTCGTCGCTGCAGGCTTCGCCTTGTTCAGCGCATCGACCAGCGCCGCGAGGTTTTCGCGCAGCTGCTCCTGCGTGAACGAAGCGCGGCCGATCGTGCATTGCACGACGCCGGACTTGTCGGCGCGGAACTGCACCTGGCCCGCCTTCGCGTTCTTCACCGCGCCCGCAACATCGGGGCTAACGGTCCCGACCTTCGGGTTCGGCATCTGGTCGCGCGGGCCGAGGATCTGGCCGAGCGCGCCGACGACGCGCATGGCTTCCGGCGCCGCGATCACGACGTCAAAGTCCATCTTGCCGGCCTTTACCTGCTCGGCGAGGTCTTCCATGCCGACGATGTCCGCACCCGCGGCCTTCGCCGCGTTGGCCTTGTCACCTGGAGCGAACACCGCAACGCGGACTTTCTTTCCCGTGCCAGCTGGCAGCACGACCGAGCCCCTAACGGTTTGATCGCCCTTCTTCGCGTCGATGCCGAGGTTCACCGCGACGTCGATCGCTTCGTCGAACTTGGCGGTGGCCGTCTCCTTCACGAGCTTCAGCGCCTCGGTGGCGGCGTAGGTCTTGGTCGGGTCCACTTTGCTGGCGAAGGCCTTCCTGCGTTTAGAAATGTGCGGCATTTACATGCCCTCCACAATCACGCCCATCGAGCGGGCACTGCCCGCGACGATGCGCATCGCCGCTTCGAGGTCCGAGGCGTTGAGGTCGGGCATCTTCTGCTTGGCGATGTCCTCGACCTGCTTCTTCGTGATCTTGCCCACCTTGTCGGTGTGCGGCTTCGAGCTGCCGGACTCGATGCCGGCCGCCTTCTTGATCAGCACCGTGGTCGGCGGTGTCTTGATGATGAAAGAGAAGCTCTTGTCGGCATACGCGGTGATGACCACCGGCAGCGGCAGACCCGGCTCGACCTTCTGGGTTTGCGCGTTGAACGCCTTGCAGAACTCCATGATGTTGAGGCCGCGCTGTCCGAGCGCAGGACCGATCGGTGGCGAGGGATTCGCTTTCCCTGCGGGGACCTGAAGCTTGATCAGGCCGACTATCTTCTTTGCCATACGTCTCTCCTGTGTGGGTGCAAACGAGGCTGGCCGCCTCTCCCCGGTTAATTACGCCTTCTCTACTTGCCCGAACTCGAGTTCCACCGGCGTCGAGCGGCCGAAGATCGTGACCGCCACGCGCAAACGGCTCTTCTCGTAGTTCACGTCTTCCACCGTGCCCTGGCAATCCGTGAACGGACCATCCTTCACCCGTACCATCTCGCCCACTTCAAAGAGCACCTTGGGCTTCGGCTTCTCAACGCCCTCACGCATCTGCTGCATGATGGCTTCGACTTCTTTCTCCGGAATCGGAGCGGGCTTCGTCGCAGTGCCGCCGACGAAACCGGTGACCTTGTTCGTGTTTTTCACGAGGTGCCAGGTGTCGTCGTTCATTTCCATCTCGACGAGCACGTAGCCCGGGAAGAACTTGCGCTCGGACATGTGCTTCTGTCCGCCCTTCATCTCCACGACTTCTTCCACCGGGACGAGGATCTTGCCGAACTTGTCGGTCATGCCGGCGCGGTTGATGCGGTCCTCGAGCGCGCGCGCGACGGACTTCTCGAAGCCCGAATAGGCGTGCACCACGTACCAGCGCTTAGCTCCCGTCGCGCTCATGTCTTTTTCCAGCCGAGAATCAAGTCGTACAGAACCCATTCGAGTGTCTTGTCGCTAACCCAAAGAAAAACCGCCATCACCACCACGAAGGCGAACACCGCCGCCGTGGTCTGCATTGTTTCCTTCCGCGTCGGCCACACCACCTTCTTCACTTCGGCGACGGACTCCGCCGCGAATACGCCAAACTGCCGGCCCGGCTCGCTGAACCACGCGACCGCTGCGCCCGCTACGATTCCCGCCACGACGGCGAGAATCCGCAGCACCAGCGCCGTGCCTTCGCCGAGCCAGTAGTAGGCCCAGATACCGGCAACCAGCAATGCAACGCCTACTGCGAGTTTCAGCTTGTCGATCATCGTTCCTTCGCAGACTCAGTTGCTGGCAGGGGCAGAGGGCATCGAACCCCCAACCTTCGGTTTTGGAGACCGACGCTCTGCCAATTGAGCTATGCCCCTGATCTCTCCGTTTACTCGATGATCTTCGCCACCACGCCGGCGCCCACGGTTTTGCCGCC
>JAFARH010000230.1 GCA_019245555.1 Betaproteobacteria bacterium | reverse complement strand
GGTCTTCTTCGTCTCGTCGAGATCAGTGGCGAGAATCTTCTGGTAGAAGCCGGGCGGATAGCCTGGTGGCACTTCCCAGCCGGTCTTGAGGTCGACCTTCACGAACTCCAGGTGTTGCTTCGGTTTCATCACGCACCCTCCTCGTTCCCGTCGAGCCACGGCGCGCGATAAACCTCGTGCTGCGTCATGGCCTGGTGGACGACGGCCCCCTCGTAGCGAGGGAACTGCTTGAAGTCATCGCGCGCCTCGGCGCGCTCGCGCGACGCGAACGCCGCGTTCATCGTTGCCTCGTCCTCGAACTCGAGCTGCGCCATCAGGACGGCCTTGCCGGGATTCACCGGAAACGGATCGCGCCAGGCGAGCGGCGTGTGCAGCACCATGCGACGCAGCCCCGGCCAGCGCGACACCATCGGAACATGCACCTCGCGATACCGCCGCATGAAGCCCTCGAGGTCCGCGACCTCGATGTCGTAGCGCACGAAGTAGGAAACGCTCATGCTGCCTTGTCGTCGCGCACCATGAATTCCAGCATTGCCACGGCGCGGTCTCCGCACTCCACGAGGTCACGCGCCAGCGCGCGCAACTGCCTGAAGCGCTTCGCGTCGAGGCGCTCGAAAAGCTGGTCGTTCACCTTGCGCTGGAACGGCGCCAGGCGCTCGAGCAGCTCGCGGCTCTTCTGGTTGGCGCGCAGGAGGACGCGCCGCCCATCGCTCGGGTCTGCCACTTTCTCCAGGATCCCGCTCGCGACGAGCTTGTTCGCTTCAATCGTGATGAAGGCGCCGGAGCGATGCAGGCGCGTCGCCACCTCGCCGACGGAGAGCAGGCCCGCCGCGCGCGAGACGAGCATCAGGATCTCGTACTGCGCACCCGAGATACCGACGATCGTGGCAAAGGCGTCCCGGCAGGCATCGAGCCTGTGCCCGTAAGCGATCAAGTCGTGGATCAGGCTGCGGAACTCGGCATCCGAGCCTTCGACGAGAAGCGCCGAGCGCGACACGGTGACCGGCGCGTTGGCGTTGAAGGCGGGTGCGGCTTTGCGGCGGCGGGGCCGGGCCATTGACCGCAGGATTCTCGATCCGGAGAATTAGCTTTGTCAATTAGCTTTCCAGAATAATGAGTGTGCTCATTGCCGGCGCCGGGCCGGTTGGCCTGTCGGCCGCCTGCGTGCTCGCCGAAGCTGGCGTGCCGGTCACCGTGCTCGAAGCCGAGCCGCGGCTGCCAGAGAACCCGCGCGCCTCCACCTTCCAGCCACCCACGCTCGATCTCCTGGATCGCTTCGGCGCCGCAGCGCAGCTCATCGGCATGGGGCGTATCGCGCGCAAGGTGCAATACCGCGATCGCGCGGACTGGGTTGCGGAGCTCGACTTCGGCGTGCTCGCCGGCGAGACGAAGCATCCCTATCGCGTGCAGTGCGAGCAGTACCGCCTGAACCAGGTCCTCGCTGCGCGAGTTCCCGGTGTGCGCTACGGCGCCGAAGTCACCGGCGTAGAGCAGGACGCAGACGGAGTCACCGTCACTGTGAATGGCCGCGAAAAGCTGCGCGCGGCCTGGCTCATCGGTGCTGATGGCGGCCGGAGCCGCGTTCGGGAGGCCGTCGGCATCCGCCTCGAAGGCTTTACCTGGCCGGAGCGCTTCCTGGTTGCCAGCACGCCGTTCGATTTCGCGCAGTCATTTCCGGGTCTCGCCGATGTGAGCTACTTCGCCGATCGCGAAGAATGGTTCTTCCTGCTCCGGGTGCGCGACGTCTGGCGCGCGATGTTTCCCACCCGGCCGGAGGAAAGCGAGGCGCAGATCCTCTCCGACGCCGCGATCGAGCGGCGGCTGCAGCGGGTGCACGCAAGGCCGGGCCGCTACGAAGTCGCGCACCGCACGCTCTATTCGGTGCATCAGCGAGTCGCCGAGTCCTACCGCAGGGGCCGCGTGTTCCTCGCCGGTGATGCGGCGCATCTCAACAATCCGCTTGGCGGCATGGGCATGAACGGCGGCATCCACGACGCCTTCAACCTCGCCGGCAAGCTTGCCGCTGTGATGCGGGGCGAGGCGCCAGCCGAGGAGCTCGAGCGCTATGAGCGGCAGCGGCGGCCAGTCGCCCTCGAGTACGTGAACCGCATTACGATCGCGAACAAGCGCAACCTCGAGATGTCCGATGCCGGCGAGCAGCAGCGCTGGCGCGCCGAGCTCGCGCAAGCGATGTCCGATCGCGCGGCTGAAAAGGACTACATGCTCAGGATCTCGATGATCGCGAGCCTCAGGAAATACGAATGCGCCTAGCCGTTCTCGTCCTCGCGCTCGTGCCGCTCGTGGCAGCGGCGCAGTTCCCGTCGCGGCCGATAACGATCATCGTGCCATACCCTCCCGGCAGTACGTCGGATCTCCTGCCGCGCGCCATCGCGCCTTTGATGTCGCATTCGCTCGGTGTGCCGGTTGTCGTGGACAACCGTCCAGGTGCCGGCGGCAACGTCGGTGCAACTGTCGTGGCGCGAGGCGAAGCCAGCGGCCACACGATCGCCATGACGCCCTCGGCCATCCTCGCGACCAACCAGTGGCTCTACAAGGAACCGGGCTACAACCCGCAGAAGGATTTCGTTCCGATC
>JAFARH010000215.1 GCA_019245555.1 Betaproteobacteria bacterium | reverse complement strand
TGTCAATGGACGGCCTCGTTCTCAAGGAGATCCCCTTGACGAAGGAGCGCACGACCATCGGCCGTAAACCCCACAACGACATCCAGATCGACAATCTTGCGGTGAGCGGCGAACACGCCGTCATCGTCACGATCCTCAACGACTCGTTCCTCGAAGACCTTGGCAGCACGAACGGCACGGTGGTCAACGGCAACGCGATCAAGAAGCACTTCCTGCAGAACAACGACGTCATCGAGCTCGGCAAGTACAAGCTCAAGTTCGTGGGCGAAGCGGCGCCTGCCGCAGGTGCCGGCGGTGAGAAAGCCGATTTCGAGAAGACGATGGTGCTGCGTCCCTCTGCGATGAAGGCCGCCGCGGCTGCCGCAGGCGCGGCAGGAGGCGGCGCTGCAGCTGCGGTCGCGCAACGCCAGGCCGCGGTACAGGCTGCCGCCGCGAGCGCGCAAGCCGCTGGTGTCGCCGACAAGGACGCCGGTCCGAAGATCGCACCACCACCAGCGGCCGCCCCGGCACCGGCTGCCGCAGCACCCGCTCCCGCCGCTCCGGCGGCACCCAAGCCGGCTGGCCAGCCCCTCGGCGCAATCCAGCTTCTCTCAGGTGGCAACGCCGGCAAGGAGCTCGAGCTCACAAAGCCGCTTACCACTCTCGGCAAGCCCGGCGTGCAGGTCGCGGTGCTCACACGCCGCCCGCAGGGCTACTTCATCACCCACGTCGAGGGCGCGAAGCGTCCGACGGTCAACGGTCAGGAAATCGGCGCCGCGCCCCATTCCCTGAAGGACCACGACGTGATCGAACTGGCCGGCATCAAGATGGAATTCTTCCTCAAGGCCTGAGAGGGCCGTTCTGCGCCAGCACCTCGTAAGGATCGTCCTCGGCCTTGCGATCGTGCTCTGCTTCGTAGGAGATGCGCTGCGTTTCGAGCGCATCGGTTTCGTTACCCGGCTGGACAACATCCTGTACGACTGGCGCCTCGCCATGACGATGCCGCGCGCGCGCGACAACCGCATCGTCATCCTCGACATCGACGAGAAGAGCCTGGGCGAAATCGGCCACTGGCCGTGGAGCCGCAACGTCATGGCCGAGCTCCTCGACAAGCTCTTCGACCGGCAGGAGGTGCAGCTCGTCGCCTTCGACGTGGTGTGGGCAGAGCGTGATCCGAGTTCGGGGATCGATGTCCTCGACAGGCTCGGTCAGGGCGAGCTGAAGGACAACGCGCAGTTTCAATCGAGCTACGCCGCGCTGCGGCCGAATCTCGACTTCGACGGTCGCTTTGCGGCGGCGATGAAGGGACGACCCGTCGTCCTCGGCTACTACTTCAACAGCGAGGATCGCGCGGTACGCGTGAACGCGCTGCCGAAGCCGGTATTGCCGAAGGGCGCCTTCAAGGGCACGAATGCCGAGTTTCATGAGTGGAAGGGCTACACCGGCAACCTGCCGGCGTACGTGCAGAGCGCGGCAGCAGTCGGCCACATCAATCCGTTCCTCGACACGGACGGCGTGCTGCGCCGGGTACCGCTCCTCGTTGAGTTCGAAGGCGATTACTACGAGGCGATGTCGCTCGCCGCGTTCCGGACGGTCACGGCAAAGACGCTGGGCGGCATGCAGCCCGTGCAACCGGGGTTCAAGGAGCGGAGCCTCGAGTCCCTGCGGGTCGGGCCTTTCGAGATCCCGGTCGACGACAACGGCGCCGCGCTCATTCCCTACAGGAATGGAAAACCGAGCTTCCAGTACGTTCCCGTTGTTGATGTCCTGAAGGACCGTATCGCAGGCGGAGCGCTAAAAAACAAAATAGTGCTCGTCGGCGCCACGGCCTCCGCGCTCGAAGACCTGCGCTCGACCCCGGTCAGCAACGTGCTGCCGGGGGTCGAAGTGCACGCCAACATGATCGCCGGCATGCTCGACCAGGACTTCAAGCGCCGGCCCTGGTTCACCTACGGTGCGGAGGCGATACTCCTCCTCGTCGGCGGCGTCGCGCTCGCCGTGCTGATTCCACTGCTGACCGCGTTCTGGGCCACGATCGCAGTGCTCGCGGGCGCGGCGGCGATCATCGCTCTCAACGTGGCGATGTGGCAGCTGAACGATTTCGTGATGCCGCTCGCAGCTTCGCTCCTCATGGTGCTGGCGCTCTACACGATGAACATGGCCTACGGCTATTTCGTCGAGTCGCGTTCGAAGCGGCTCATCGCGCAGCGTTTCCGCGAGTATGTGCCGCCGGAAGTGGTGGCCAAGATGGAGCGCGACCCCGCCAGGTACGACATGCCGCGCACGGCGGACCTCTCGATCCTTTTCTGCGATGTGCGCGGCTTTACCGGCATCTCCGAAGCGCTGAGCCCGGAGGCACTGCGCGAGTACATCAACGACTACCTGACGGAGATGAGCATCATCATCCGCAGCGGGCACAAGGGCACACTCGACAAGTACATCGGTGACGCCATCATGGCGTTCTGGGGCGCGCCGATGATGGATCCGCAGCATGCGCGCAACGCGGTGCTCGCGGCACTCGATATGCAGAAGGCCTGCGGGGCTTTGAACGAGCGGTTCAAGGCGCGTGGCTGGCCGACGCTCACGATTGGCGTCGGCATCAACTCGGGCACGGTGCGCGTCGGCGACATGGGCTCGCAGCTGCGGCGGGCGTACACCGCGATGGGCGACGCGGTGAACGTTGCCTCGCGCCTCGAAGGCCGCACGAAACACTACGGCGTCGGCATCCTCGTGGGCGAGGGGACTCGCAAGCAGATCGAGGACGTCGCCTTCCGCGAGGTGGACCGCGTCAAGGTCAAGGGAAAGGACGAGGCGATAACTGTCTATGAACCATTAGGCATAAGCGCCGCACTGGATAGCGCAGTGCAGGAAGAATTACGCATTTGGAACCAAGCTTTACGTGCTTATCGGGCGCGGAACTGGGACCTCGCCGAGGTCAACCTAATTAATTTGCAACAAGTCGCGCCAGGCTGCATCCTGTACCGCGTGTACGCCGGACAAGTCCAACGCGCACGCAGTACGCCGATGACCGCCGACTGGGAACCGGTCACGGTGTTCGACGAGAAGTAGCCGGCGCCATGCGCTTGCGCGTGCTCGGCTGTTCGGGCGGCATCGGCGGGCGGCACCTGCGCACCACCTCGTTTCTCCTCGACAGCGATGTCCTGATCGACGCGGGCACCGGCGTGGGCGATCTCACGCTCGCCGAGCTCTCTCAGATCGACCACATCTTCATCACGCACTCGCATTTGGATCACGTCACGTCGATTCCTTTTTTGGTGGACACCGTCGGCGGCATGCGTACGAAGCCGCTGGTGGTCTACTCGACGCGCGCGACCATCGAGATCATGAAGAACCATCTCTTCAATTGGGCGATCTGGCCGGACTTCAGCGAGATCCCGACGCCGGAGGCGCCATTTCTC
>JAFARH010000198.1 GCA_019245555.1 Betaproteobacteria bacterium | reverse complement strand
GGCGCGACGCTCGGAGAGTTTTTGGTTGTACTGAGCGGAGCCGAGCCGATCGGCATGTCCGCCCACATTGATGTAGCGGATCTGGCCCAGGTCCTTGAGCTTCGCCACGACTTCCGTGTCGAGGGTCTGCTTCGCCTCGTTAGTGAGGGTCGCCTTGTTGAACTCGAAAAATTCGGTCGACGCCAGGTTGATGACCGCAGGTTTCTTGGGTGCGCCCGGCGCGGCCGCGGTGCCCTGGCCGATCTGGATGTCCTGTTGCGCTCTGGGAACCGGTGCCGGTGCGGGCGCGGGTGACGCCGGAGCAGGTTTTGGTGCGGTTGCCGCGGGCTTCTGCGCTTCCTCGGTCGCGCACGCGGCGAGGACAGCCGAAATCGCGAGAACAAGCGTCGTCTTTTTCATTTCCTCCCCCTCTTTTTTTGCGTCGAGACCGGGCGCCATTTAAGCACAGGCGCAACTTCGCTTACAAGGCGATTTTACGAGGGAAAACCGCCGCTTGCGCGGGATTTTTGCAATGCGGCGCATGATAAAATTTGAGCCTCTTCTCGCATGGAATCCTTCGCCAAAGAAACCCTCCCGATTTCACTCGAGGAGGAGATGCGGCGTTCGTACCTCGACTACGCGATGAGCGTGATCGTGGGGCGTGCGCTACCCGATGTAAGAGACGGCTTGAAGCCGGTCCATCGTCGAGTTTTGTTCGCCATGCACGAGGCGAATAATGTCTGGAACCGGCCCTATGTGAAGTGCGCGCGGATCGTCGGAGACGTGCTCGGTAAGTACCACCCGCACGGCGACGCGGCCACTTATGAAGCGCTGGTGCGCATGGCGCAGGACTTCTCCATGCGCTACACGCTGATCGACGGCCAGGGCAACTTCGGCTCGGTCGACGGTGATTCTGCGGCGGCCTATCGATACACCGAGTGCCGCCTTGAGAAGCTCGCGTCCGAGCTCCTGGCCGACATCGAGGCAGAAACGGTCGATTTCGTCCCGAACTACGACGGCAAGGAGCGCGAACCTGTCGTCCTGCCAACACGGGTACCCAACTTGCTCGTGAACGGTTCTTCGGGCATCGCCGTCGGCATGGCGACCAACGTCCCGCCGCATAACCTCGGCGAGGTCGTCGACGCGACGCTGCATGTGCTCGAGCACCCAAGCTGCGCTATTGAAGACATCATCAAGCGGATGCCCGCACCCGATTTCCCCACCGCCGGAATCATCCACGGCATTGCCGGTGCCCATGAGGGCTACCGCACGGGCCGCGGACGCGTGGTGGTGCGTGCGCGCACGCATTTCGAAGAGATCGGCAAGGGAGATCGACAGGCGGTGATCGTGGACGAGCTGCCGTACCAGGTGAATAAGAAGGCGCTCCTCGAGAAGATCGCCGAGCTCGTCACCGAGAAGCGCATAGAGGGCATATCAGACATTCGCGACGAGTCGGATAAATCCGGCATGCGCGTCGTGATCGAGCTTAAGCGCGGCGAGATTCCCGAGGTCGTGCTCAACAACCTCTACAAGACCACTCAGCTGCAGGACGCCTTCCATATGAATATGGTGGCGCTGGTCGACGGGCAGCCACGCCTCCTCAATCTCAAGGAACTGATCGAGTCGTTCATCGCGCATCGGCGCGAAGTCGTCACGCGCCGCACGGTGTTCCAGCTGCGCCAGGCACGCGCCCGCGGCCACGTGTTGGAGGGCCTTGCGGTTGCGCTCTCGAACGTCGACGTAGTGATCGATCTCATCAAGAAGGCGCCTTCGCCAGCTGATGCGAAACGTGGCCTGATGGAGCGCGCGTGGCCCTCCGATCTCGTGCGCACGATGATCGGCGAGAAACCCGCGGCGCAATTCAAGCCGGAAGGTCTGAATCCCGCCTATGGCCTGAAGAGCGACGGCTACCACCTGTCTGAGGAGCAGGCGCAGGCGATCCTCGAGCTGCGGTTGCAGCGACTGACGGGCCTCGAGCGGGACAAGATCCGCGACGAGTACAAGGAAGTGATCGCGATCATCGCCGACCTCCTGGACATCCTCGCCAAGCCCGCCCGGATCACACGAATCATCAGCGACGAGCTCAAGGGCCTGAAGGAAGCTTTCGGCGACAAACGGAAGAGCGAGATCGTGACCGTCGCCGAGGACATCTCGATCGAGGACCTGATCGCGCCGCAGGACATGGTGGTCACGTTCTCGCACG
>JAFARH010000027.1 GCA_019245555.1 Betaproteobacteria bacterium | reverse complement strand
CACCATCGTGCAGAAGAGCGCGTAGACGCACGCCACCGCGCCCGACTCGATCGCGGTGAACACGCCCGAGAGGATGCCGCCGAGGATGATGACGATGGTGATGAGACCCCACACCGCGTCGAGCGCGATCTTGAGCGCTTCGCGCAGGGGCACCACCCGCTCGGCGGGGAAATTCTGCGTGCGCGCCTTCCACAGGATCAGGCCGATCAGGCAGACGCCGAACAAGAGGCCCGGAAAGATGCCCGCCATGAAAAGCGCGGCAATCGACACCGTGCCGCCGGTCGCGATGGAGTAGATGACCGAGTTGTGCGATGGCGGTACCAGGATCGCCTGCACAGAGCCGCAGATGGTTACGTTGGTGGCGAACACCTTCGAGTAGCCGTTCCTCACCATCTGCGGAATCATCACCGAGCCGACCGACGCGGTGTCGGCGACCGACGAGCCTGACAGGCAGCCGAACAGCGTGGATGCGAGCACGTTGACGAGCGCGAGTCCGCCGCGGATGAAGCCGACGAACACCTTGGCCAGATCGACCAGCCGCCGCGCGACGCCACCCTCCGACATGATCGCGCCGGCCAGCACGAAGAAGGGAATGGTGAGGAGGGCGAAGTCGTCCATGCCATCGGAGATCTTCAGCATCACCGCCTCGAGCGGGATGTCGATCCACAGCGCGGTGACGAGCGTGGCGAGGCCCATGGCGTAGGCCACCGGGATGCCGAGGAACATCAGGATCAGAAACGAGAAAAGGAGGATCAGCCCGTCCATCGCCCTAACCCTCCGTCTGCGGTTGGTCGCGGAACGTGAACGAGTCTTCGGGCGGCTGTCCGAGCCAGAGGCGCTCGATGCAGAAGAGGAGCGTGATCACGCCCGCGACCGGGATCGGAATGTACGTGACGCCCACCGACAGCCACGGGAATTCCGCGATCGAGTTCTGCCACACGGTTGCCACGAGCTGCACGCCCCACTTCACCATGAACACGCCGATGATCCCCATGCCGACGTCGCCGGTGAACTGCAGCCTGCGCCGATTCGTGTCGTTCACCATGTTGAGCAGCGTGCCGACCGCGATGTGCGCGTTCGCCCGGTACGCCGCCGCGCCGCCGATGAAAGAGAAGACGATCATCATCAGCACGCCGGCCGGCTCGGGCCAGCTCGCCGCCGAATTGGCTGCGTAGCGCATGAATACGCCGTACGGGATGATTACGGTGATCACTATCATCGCCACTGCGGCGATCACGATGCAGGCGATGTAGAGCCACTCCATCGTCTCTCGGTAGATTTTTCTCATGTCGAAAAAAAGGGCCGCCTCAGTTTCCTTACGGCGGCCCGGCCTTTGGGAGTTGTTTTAGATCTATTTGGTATCCAGGATGCGCTGCTGGAGCGCGGCGTATTTGGCGCCGTATTTATCGCGAATAGGCTGCGTCGCTTTGAAGAACGCCGGCTTGTCCGCGGGCACGAATTGCACGCCGGCCGCCTTCAGCTTCGCCTCGGCCTCGCCTACGTACTTGTCCCATAGCTGGCGCTGCTCCATCTGCACTTCGCGCGAGTGCTTCTTGACGAGCGCCTGGTCGGCCGCCGACAGCTTGTCCCAGCTCGCCTTGGAGAAGACGAACATCTCCGGGATGATCAGGTGTCCCGTGAGGCTGTAGACCTTGACGACCTGGTAGTGGTTGGCCGTGAGCATGGACGGTGGGTTGTTCTCGGCGCCGTCGACCACGTGGGTCTGCAGCGCGGAGTAGAGCTGGTCGTAGCCGAGCGGCACGCCGTTTCCGCCCATCGCGTTCATCGTCTCGACGAAGAGCGGGTTACCCATCGTGCGCATCTTCAGGCCCTTCAGATCCGAGGGCTCCTTGATCGGCTTGCTGGTGTAGACGTTACGCGTGCCGGCGTCCATCCAGCCGAGACCAATAAGGCGCGCAGGCGAAGCCGTCACCTTGGCGAGCAGCTCGTCCCCGATCGGGCCATCGATCACCTTCCGCATGTGCGCTTCGTCGCGGAACATGAACGGCAGGTTGAAGACGTTGAGGTCGTCGACGACCGGCCCGAGCGTGCCGACCGAGACGCGCGCGATCTGCAGCGCGCCGACCTGCGCCTGCTCGATCATCTCCTTCTCGCCGCCGAGCTGCATCGACGGATACATCTGGATCGAGAGCCGGCCGTTCGTCTCTTTCTCGAGCTTCTTGCCCATGTTCTCGATCGCGACGACGTTCGGGTAGCCCGGCGGGTGCACGTCGGCGGCCTTCATCACCATCTTGTCCTGCGCGCCGACCGTGCCGACGAAGGCCGCTGCTGCGAGCGCAGCGGCGAAATAACGGAATTGCATGAATCCTCCTCTGATAAGATTCGTCAGTCATCATACAACCAGTCCACTAGCCGTCGTCAAGCAATGCGGATTAGACCCATCGCATCGGAAGCGAAGCTATCGCGCCGCCTCTTCGAGCAGCTCGCCGGCGAAATCCGCAGCGGCAGGCTTGGGCCCGGCGCAAGGCTCCCGACCGAGCAGGCGCTGACGCGCGCAGCGCGCGTCTCGCGCACCGTGGTACGCGAAGCGGTGGCGGCGCTGCGCGCGGAAGGGCTGGTGATCACGCGGCAAGGAGTGGGCGCCTTCGTCTCCGCCGAGCCAACGCGAGCGCCTTTCCGCATCGAGCCCGAGCGGCTGCAATCGCTCGATGACATCCTCAATGTGATGGAGCTTCGCCTGGGCGTGGAGATCGAGTCGGCCGGCCTTGCCGCCGAGCGGGCGACCAAAACCGAAGTGCGTGCGATCCAGGCTGCGGTCGATGCGATGGGGCGAGCCGTCGCTGCTGACCGCTCGGCAGTGGACGAAGACCTGGCATTCCACCGCGCGATCGCCCAAGCGACCGGCAACGCCGAGTTCCCGCGCTTCCTCCAGTTCATCGGCCGCCACCTGATCCCGCGCCGCACGGTCGCAGGACTGCCCGAGCGGATGGGCGGTCAACGCGCGTATCTCGCGATCATCCTGGAAGAACATCGGCGCATCGCCGACGCCATCGCGACCGGCGATCCGAAGGCCGCGCGCGAAGCCATGCGCCGCCACCTCACGCGCTCGCTCGACCGCTACCGCAAGCTCGGCGCCGAACAGAAAAACGCGGCTTGAAAATTCTGCTGACCCACTCGCCCGAGGCGAGGGCGCTCTATTACGGCGATCGCGCGCTTGCTGCTCTGCGCAAGGTCGGCCAAGTGAAGCTGCACGAAGGTCCGGCGCCGCTGGAAGGCGAGGCACTCATCTCGGCGGCGCAGGGCTGCGACCTCATCGTCTCCTACCGCCAATCACCGGGCCCGGCGGCGGTCTTTGCGCGGCTCCCAAAACTGATCGCTTTCCTGCGCTGTGCGATCGACATCCGCAATGTCGACGTTCCCGCCGCAAGCAAAGCGGGCGTGCTGGTCACGCAGGCGAGCGCTGGATTCGTCACCTCGGTCGCGGAGCAGGTGTTTGGCTTTCTGATCGATCTCTCGCGGGGCATCACGCGTTCGACCATTGAATATCGCGAGGGGCGGGTACCGAATGCGCAGATGGGTCGCGAGCTCAAGGGCAGCACGCTCGGCGTCATCGGGTACGGTGCGATCGGCAAAGAGGTCGTACGCATTGGCAAGGCGTTCGGCATGAAGGTGCTCATTAACGATCCCTATAAGAAGGTGAAGCAGGTCTCGCTGGATAAGCTGCTCGCGCAGTCGGACTATGTCGTGCCGCTTGCGGTTGCGACGACCGAGACCGAGAACCTCATGGACGCAAAGGCCTTCGCGAAGATGAAGCGTGGGGCTTATCTCATCAATGTGTCGCGCGGCAACCTGGTCGATGAGGAGGCGCTCGAGCAAGCGCTCGATTCCGGCCATCTCGCGGGCTGTGCGATGGATGTCGGTCGTGCGCCGGATCAGATGCCGACGCCGCGCCTCGCGGCGCGGTCAGATGTGATCGCCACGCCGCATACCGCAGGTCTTACGGTGCCGGCGATCGAGCACCAGTCGATGGAAACGGTGGCGCAAGCGCGCGCGATCGCGAAGGGCAGGGCAGCCAAGGGTGCGGTCAACGCGAAGCACTGGACGCGGAAGGCGCTGCTCAAATGAAGAAGGCCACTGGCCGGCTCCGCCGGGGCGATGCAGAGATCTACTACGAAGTGACCGGCGAAGGTCCGCCGATCATCTTCGCGCATGGCCTCGGCGGGAATAATCTCTCGTGGTGGCAGCAGGTGCCGCACTTCGCGGCGCACAACACGTGCGTCGCCTTCGCGCATCGCGGCTTTCCGCCGTCGAGCGCCGTGGCCGGTGATCGCGCACCCGACGCTTACGCC
>JAFARH010000453.1 GCA_019245555.1 Betaproteobacteria bacterium | reverse complement strand
CCTCGCGAAGACCTATGCTGTGAATCTGCTCGGCGGTCAGCTTGGTGGTGGTGAATCGCCGCAGGGCGTATGCATAGGCCTTGTCACCGCCCTTGAAGCGCCACAGGCCCGCATCGTCATTGGACGACGGCACGATGGACTGCAGCAGCGCGATCGCCTTCTTCCATACCGGATAGACATCGTTCGTCACGATCTTTTCCGCGTCCGCACGGAGCGAATCCTTTTCCGCGGCCGGCAGCGCGTCGATGCCGCGCACGCGCTCGGTGAACACCGCGACCAGCGGGTTCTGCGCCGGCGGCGTGCTGACGAAGTTCTCGAGCTGCGAGATCGTCGAGCGCAGGATGAAGCGCGGCGGGATCATGCCCTTTGCCTTCAGCCGCTCGGCCTCGACGAGCGCCTCTTCCATGCGCGCTCGCACCTGGCCGAGTCGCGCCACGTAATTGCGCGCATCGTCCGGCGTGACCATCGGGTGCTGCACCGTCAGCGTGTTGGGAATGCCGACATTCGGCCCGTTGAACTGGTCGATCGGGAAGCGGTAGTCCTCGTACTGCTCGCCCTCGATCATCGAGGAGAGCTGCCACTTCATGAGGTCGGCCGAGATGCGCTGGTCGTGCGTCATCTGCGAGCGATCGAACCTGGCGAGCTCCGACAGCCCCTTCCTCGCAAGGCGCACGCGCCCCTGCCGGTAGGCGCGCGTCTCGGGCGTGAGTTGCCGCTCGAACGCCATCTGTTCGGCGCCGGTGAAGTAGCGCGTCGCCGCCGCCTGGTTCGGGTTGCCGCGGATCCACTCGTCGGTGAACTCGCGGAAGAATTCGTCGAGGGAGCGCTGCTGTGCCCAGGCGGGCGCGGCAACGAGAGCAAGACAGAAAACGATTGGACGTAGCATGGGCCGCGACGTTAATCGCTCACGCGGCGCTTGCCAAGCGGACTTACTTAACCTGTCAGGCGGCGAGGAACTGGTCTTCCGAGAGCGCCATCACGCCGGGCGCCCCCTTTACCACCGTATCGCGCAGCGCCGGCGCCTGCACGAGGACCTGATCGCCGTAGAAGCGGGCGGTGGCGATCTTGGCCTGCAGGAAGTCCTTATCGCCCGACGACAGATTCTTCTCGGCAGCGAGCGCCGCCCGCGCCATCTGCCAGCCGCCGGCGACGATACCCATCAATTTGAGGAATGGGACTGCGCCAGCGAATGTCGCGCGCGGGTCCTTCGTCTCCACGAGGAAGTTCACGGCGTCGGACACCGCCTGCACGCCCTGCGCGAGCTGTCCGCGCAGTGCCTTGATATCCGCATTGCCGGATTTGCCGAGTTCGCCATCGAGCGTCTTTAGAGCCGCGAGCCACGCCTTGGCGGTCGCGCCGGCTTCGCGCTGGATCTTGCGGCCAACGAGGTCCATCGCCTGGATGCCCGTCGTGCCTTCGTAAATCGTCGTGATGCGCGCATCGCGCAGGTACTGCGCCGCGCCGGTTTCCTCGACGAAGCCCATGCCGCCGTGCACCTGCACGCCGAGCGACGCGACCTCGATGCCGGTTTCGGTCGACCAACCCTTCACTACCGGGATCATCAGGTCGACGAACGCCTGGTGTTGCTTGCGCGCCTCCTTGTCCGGGTGCTTCCGCGCGCAGTCCATCGCTGCGGCCGTCGTATACGCGAGCGCGCGTGTCGCTTCGGTCTGCGACTTCATGAGCATCAGCATGCGGCGCACGTCGGGATGGTGAATGATCGAGACGGCCTTGCCGCCCTGCACGAGGTCGCGGCCCTGGACGCGTTCCTTGGCAAACGCGAGCGCCCGCTGGAATGCACGCTCAGCGATCGCCACGCCCTCGAGGCCGACGGCGAACCGCGCGGCGTTCATCATGACGAACATGTACTCGAGGCCGTGGTTTTCCTCGCCGACGACGTAGCCGACGGCCTTGTCGTAGACCATCACCGCGGTTGGGCTCGCGTGGATACCGAGCTTGTGCTCGATGGACGCGCATTTCGCCGTGTTGCGCTTCCCGTCCTCGAGAACTTTCGGCACGACGAAAAGCGAGATTCCCTTCACCCCTTCCGGCGCCTCCGGCGTGCGGGCGAGCACGAGGTGCACGATGTTCTCGCTCATGTCGTGCTCGCCGTAGGTGATGAAGATCTTCTGGCCCGAGATCAGGTAGTGATCGCCCTTTTTTTCGGCCTTGGTCCGCACGAGCGAAAGGTCCGAGCCGGCCTGCGGCTCGGTCAGATTCATGGTGCCGGTCCAGCTGCCTTCGACCATCTTGGGCAGAAAGCGCTTCTGGAGCTCGGGCGACCCGCGGAGGAGCAGCGCCTCGATGGCCCCTTGGGTCAGGAGGGGGCAAAGCGAGAAGCTCATGTTGGAGGCCTTCCACATCTCCTGGACCGGAGTGGAAACGAGGCGCGGCAGCCCCTGTCCGCCCCACTCCGCCTCGAACGGCAGCGCGTTCCAGCCCCCCTCGCAGAACTGCTTATAGGCGTCCTTGAATCCCTTGGGGGTCGTGACCGATCCGTCGCTCCATTTGGAGCCTTCCTGGTCACCAGAATAGTTAATCGGATCAAGAACTCCCGAAGCGAACTTCGAGGCTTCCTCGAGGATTGCGTCTACGGTGTCTGGGGTGGCGTCTTGGTAGCCCGGGAGCTTGGCGATCTCGTCCAGCCCGGCGAGCTCCTTCAGCACGAACCGCATGTCCTTCAGGGGGGCCTGGTATGCGCTCATTTCTTGAGCTCCTCGACCACATTGGG
>JAFARH010000350.1 GCA_019245555.1 Betaproteobacteria bacterium | reverse complement strand
CGGTGCGTGCTACTTGCCGGGCATGGAACACACGCGCACCGCACCGCTTTCCGCCAAGGCGCAGGTCGAAGCCCTCTTCGATTCGCTCGCGCTCGAGTATGTGCGCGAACGGGATCGGCAGGTGTCGTTCGTGGCGCAGAAGGCGATCGCCATCGATCTCCTCGGCGACGCCAAGGGCCGACTGCTGGAAGTTGGCTGCGGCCCCGCCGTGATGACGCCGGAGCTCCTGGCGATGGGCTTCGAAGCACACGGCATCGACGTCTCGTGCGAAATGATCCGCCGCGCCCGCCAGCGCATGGCCGGTCACCCGCTCGAGAAGCGGTGTCGCTTTTCCGTTGACGACGTCGAGCGCCTCCACATCGCCGAGGGCTCCTGCGATGCGGTGTTGTGCATGGGTGTGCTCGAGTACCTGCCGCGCTACTCGCGCGCGCTCGCCGAGATCGCTCGCGTGCTCAAGCCCGGTGGCATCGCCGTGATCGCGCTGCCGAATCGCGCCAGCGCCTATCACGTCGCGCGAGATGCCTGGAGCAAGCTGCGCGCGTTCGAGCGGCGGCTGCGCGGTCGTCGCGCTCCCTACAGCCTGGCGCATAATCGCTGCGTGCCCTGGCAATTCGATCGCGAGCTCGCCAACGCCGGCCTCGTCAAAGACGCGAGCCGCGCGTGCAATTTCATGTTCTTTCCGCTGCAGGAGCTCGCGCCAGGCATCGCCGATTCCTTGAATCGCGTACTGCTGCGCTTTACGGCAGCGCGCTTCGCCCCGCTCATCGGCGCCCAGTACATCGTCAAAGCCAAGAAGGCGGTTTGACGCTCCGCGTCGTCCGGCTGGGCACGCCGCGTCACGCGGGCGAAGGCTTGCGCGTCGGCACTGCACGGCGGCCGCCGCGTGGCGTGCGCAAATCCGATTACGCCAGGCTCAATTACTACGACGTCTGGTTGCCCGAGCTCGCGCCGAGCCAGAAGTGGGTCAGCTGGGCCTTGTCGCAGCCTTGGACCGACGCGCGCTGGCGCAAGTACGCGCGCAACTACCGCAAGGAGATGAGCGATCCGCGCGCCGCGCGCCTGATCGAACTCCTCGCGGCGCTTTCAAAGAGGACGAACCTGTCTATTGGCTGCTATTGCGAGGACGAGAACCACTGCCATCGATCACTGCTACGGGAACTTCTCCGGGAGCAGGGTGCCAACCTTGGATGAGCACAGCAAAGCAACGTCGCGCAGCGCGACGCAACATCGGTAAGGCCGCGCGCGCCGCTCGACACAAACGCACCATCGCCCACCTGCCTAAGAAGACCCGTCGAGCGCTTGGCAAGCAGGCTGCGAAGGTCGCGCAGCGAAGGAAAAAGCGCTAGCCGCCTTCCTTACCGGCGCTGCCGATCGATAGATCGGCGAGTCCGGAGCGGATCATGTACCAGAAGAGAAACACGCCCGGCAGCGCGACAACGGTCGTCACCACGTAGAAATTGACGTAGCCCATCGACGTGATCACCGCGCCCGCGGTGGTGGCGGTCAGGAAACGGCCGGCGATGCTCGCGAGTGCAGAGAGCAGCGCGTATTGCGTAGCAGTGAAGCGCAGGTTGCAGAGCGCGGAGAGATATGCCACCACGGTTACGCCGCCGATGCCGCTCGCAAAGTTCTCGAAACCCACGGCCGCTGCCATGCCTATGTTGGTGTGGCCCGCTGCCGCGAGCGCCGCGAAGCTCAGGTTGGATACCGCCATCAACACCAGGCTGATCAGCACCGAGCGCTTCATGCCGAGGCGTTCGTACATCACGCCGCCGACGAAGATGCCGATGAGAAGCGCCACGAAGCCGACCCCGACGTCGTAGAACGCGATCTCTGCGTTGGTAAAACCGAGATCGTTGAAGAGCAGGCGCAGCGTCAGATTGGCCAGCGTGTCGCCGATCTTGTGGATCAGCACGAACAGAAGGACGACGACAGCACCCTCGCGGCGCATGAATTCCGTGAGCGGGCTGAAATAGGCGACGATCGCCTCGCCAAGTCCGTGCGGCTTGGCCGGCTCGCGATGGCGCTGCGGCTCGCCCATGAAAACGCCCACCAGCATCGCCGGCAGGGCAAAGAGCGCGCAAGCAATGTAAGCGGCTTCCCAGCCGACATGCGCAGCCAGGACGAGCGCGAGACCACCGGAAGCGGCGGAGCCAATGCGCCATCCATACTGAGACATGCCGGAGCCGACACCGAGCTGGCGCGGCTCGAGGAGCTCGATGCGGTAGGCGTCGATGATGATGTCGAAGGTCGCCCCGGCGATGCCGACGATGATCGCCGCGACCGCGACATGGAAGAGTGTGGTCGCCGGATCGGCGACGCCAAGGAACACCACCGCCCCCATCACGAGCACACCGACGAGCCAGAGCCAGCTACGCCGCTGGCCAAAGCGGCCAATGATCGGCAAGCGCACGTTGTCGACGATCGGCGCCCACAGGAACTTGAAGTTGTATGCGAGGAAGGTGAGGGCGAATGCGGTGACCGCGCTCTTGGTGATGCCGTGCTGCGCGAGGCGCGTGGTCAGCGTCGCGCCGATCATCGAGAAGGTGAAGCCCGACGAGATGCCGAGGAACAGCGCCGCCAGCGGGCCCGGCTCGAGGTAGACCCGAGCGCCGCTAGAGGTCGTATTCATAGTCGATCGTCAGCGGCGCATGGTCAGAGAAGCGACGGCGCTTGTAGATCGACTCGCGCGTGGCCGCCGCGGCGATACCCGGCGTCGCGACCTGGTAGTCGATGCGCCAGCCGACGTTCTTTGCATAAGCCTGGCCGCGGTTCGACCACCAGGTGTAATGGCCTGGACTTGGATTCAAGCGCCGGAATACGTCGACGAAGCCGACCTCGTCGAAGACATGCGTCAGCCAGGCCCGCTCCTCCGGCGTGAAGCCGGGATTCTTCTGGTTCGATTTCCAGTTGGTCAGGTCGATCTCGTTGTGCGCGATGTTCCAGTCGCCGCAGAGGATGATCTCCTGCTTGCGTTGGCGCAGGAGCTTCAGATGACGCGCAAAGCGCTTGAGGAAGCGGAGCTTCGACGCTTGGCGATGCGGACCGGCGGATCCCGAGGGCATGTACACCGAGACTATCCAGAGGTTGCCGAAGCGCGCCTCGATGTAGCGGCCTTCGTTGTCGAACTCGCGGACCTTGAAGCCGCGCACCACTTCGTCGGGGGTCTTGCGGCTGTAGATGGCCACGCCGCTATAGCCCTTCTTCTTAGCGAACGCATGGCAGCTCTCGTAGAGCTTCATGCCATGGAGCTTCGCGTCGAGATCCGTTTCCTGGCACTTCATCTCCTGCAGGCAGACGACGTCGGGCTGCTGCGTGGCGAGCCAGCGGAACACGCCCTTGCTGGCGGCCGAGCGAACGCCGTTGACGTTGAGAGTGATTACCCGGATTTAAAGCTGGAGACGCCGCCGTGCGCAGCCGACCATTTGGCCGGCTCGTGCAGGAACTTCTCGACCTCCGCGATCTGCGCGGGCTGCAGATAGCCGCCCTTCTTCACCACCTTCAGCACGTCCCACCATGTCGCCAGGCTGTGCAGGCGCACGCCGAGGTCGTCGAATGTTTTCTTCGAGTCGGGGAAGATGTCGTAGTAGAAGTTGACGAACACGTGCTCGACGATCGCGCCCGCCTCGCGCAACGCCTTGCAGAAATTGATCTTCGAGCCGCCGTCGGTAGCGAGGTCTTCGACGAGGAGCGTGCGAGCGCCTTCTTTCACGTCGCCTTCGATCTGTGCATTGCGGCCGAAGCCCTTCGGCTTCTTGCGCACATATTGCATGGGCAGGCCGAGGCGATCGGAAATCCAGGCGGCGTAGGGGATGCCCGCCGTCTCGCCGCCCGCCACGACATCGAACTGCTCGAAGCCCGCGTCGCGCGCGAGCGTGGTCGCGGCGAAGTCAACCAACTGCGTGCGGATGCGTGGATAGAAGATGAGCTTCCGGATGTCGATGTACACCGGGCTCGCCCAGCCGGAGGTGAAGATGAACGGCTTGTCCTGGAAGAACAGCACCGCCTTGACCTCGAGCAGCATGCGCGCGGTGATCTCGGCGATGACCGCCTTGTCGGCGAAATGCATGGGCGGCGGGATTTTAGCAGCCGGACGGCGCGTTCCCGGGCTTGACGCGGCTTTTCGCGAGGGGAGCGCAGGTTACAATGGCGCCGTTCGTTTCGGGGGGAAGCGATGCAAAGATTCTCATTGATTGCCGCGGCCGCGCTGCTCTCAGCGCCACTGGTCGCCGACGCGCAGACCGGCTCGGTCTACACCTACCGCTGCACCAGCAAAGAGGGCCACAAGTACTACGGC
>JAFARH010000238.1 GCA_019245555.1 Betaproteobacteria bacterium | reverse complement strand
GGCCGCACGCGCAGCATCATCGGCGCCCAGTCACTCAAGAACGCAGGCATCTCGAATCGCGTCGTTGCGCTCCAGGACGGCACCATGGGCTGGCGCCTCTCGGGCCGCACGGTCGAGGAGGGCGCCGCTCGCCGCGCAGCCGATCCTTCGCCTGCCGGGTCCGCTGCTGCACAGGCGGCGGCCGAGCGTGTCGCGCAGCGCTTCGGCGTCAAGTTCACCGATGCGGGGCGAGTGCAAGCCTGGCTCAAGCACGACAAGCGCACGACCTACCTGCTCGACGTGCGCACGAAAGAAGAGTTCGAGGCGAGTCACCTCGTTGGCTCGCGCCATGCGCCGGGCGGGCAGCTCGTCCAGGCGACCGACGAATTCGTCGGCGTGCGCCGTGCGCGGCTCGTGCTCGTCGATCCGCAGCGCGTGCGCGCCGTGATGACCGCGTCGTGGCTGAACCAGATGGGTTGGCGCGACGTCTACGTGCTGCAGAACCTGGCCGGCCTCGACATGGAGACCGGCCCGCGCAAGAACACTGTGCGCTACAAGCCTTGGCCGATCACGACACAGCTTGGTGGCACGGTGCTCGATTTCTCGACGAGCCTGCGCTTCCACTATCGCCATTTGCCGGGCGCATGGTGGGTCGTGCGTTCCCGCCTCGCCGAAGCGCGCGAGAAGGTCGGCGACCATCGCTTGCTTCTCCTCACATCGGAGGATGGCGTGCTCGCGCATCTCGCCGCGCCAGAAGTGCAGGCGCTCTGGCCGAAGGCGCAGGTGTGCGTGCTCGATGGCGGCAACGCGGCGTGGAAGGATCCATGGGAATCCGGTCATGAGCACTCGACCACCACGCGCGACGACGTCTGGTACAAGCCCTACGACCACGAAGCAGGCTTCGAGCAGCACGCACGCGACTACCTCGCGTGGGAAGTCGCGCTGCTTGAGCAGATCAAGCGCGACCCGACGATCCGCTTCCAGCGCTACTAGTAGTGGTCGTTCACCTCGTAGACGGAACGTACGAGCTCTTCCGCCATTTCTACGGCCTGCGGCGCTTCAACAAGGGCGAAGACAAGCCCTACGGTGCGGTAGCCGGCGTACTGCACACGGTGCTCCAGATGATCGAGGGCGGCGCACGCCACGTTGGCGTTGCCACCGATCACATCATCGAGTCATTCCGCAATGAGCTTTGGGCTGGCTACAAGACCGGCGCAGGCATTGAGCCGGCGCTCTGGCGCCAGTTCCATCCGCTCGAGGAGGCGCTCGAGGCGATGGGCGTCGTCGTCTGGCCGATGAAGGAGCTCGAGGCCGACGATGCGCTCGCCTCGGCGGCGCACCTCGCGGCGGCCGACGTCCGCGTGCAGAAGGTCTGCATCTGGACGCCGGACAAGGACCTCGCGCAGTGCGTGCGCGGCGAGCGTGTGGTGCAGATGGATCGCCGCTCGAACAAGATCCGCGACGAGGCCGGCGTGCGCGAGAAGTTCGGCGTTGAGCCGCGCCAGATCCCGGATTTGCTGGCGCTCGTCGGCGATGCGGCCGACGGCTATCCCGGCATCGAAGGTATCGGCGAAGTCAGCGCTGCTCGCCTCATCCGCCAGTACGACGCCATCGAGGATTTCCCGCCGCAAGCCCTCGCCGGAGAGCGCAGGGAGCATGCGTTGCTCTTCAAGCGTCTGGCGACCCTGCGCACCGACGCCCCGCTCTTTGCCAATGTCGACGAGCTGCGCTGGCGCGGCGCGACGGAGGCGTTCGATGAGTGGGCGGCGAAGATCGGCGATGCGCGCCTGCTGGCACGCACCCAGAAACTCCTTAAAACCGCACTAGCGTAGGAACGAGCCGTCGGTGACGTCGAGGATCGCGCCGTTGAGGATCGGCGGCGCGTCGAGCGCGAGCCACCGGATCGCCTCGGCGATCTCGTCCGGGCGGCCCTTGCGTCGCGTATAGACCTTCTTCATCAGCTCATCGACGCGCTCCGGCTGCGCCTTGTCGAGGAGCGGCGTGTCGATCGGCCCGGGCGCCACGGCGTTGACCTGAATCCCGTGCGGGCCGAGCTGCGCGGCGAAGCTCCGCGTGAAGCTCACTACGCCAGCCTTCGTGACGCCGTACCAGAGGTCGGTGTGCGCGGTATAGGCAGCGATCGAGGCGAGATTGACGATACGACCGCTCCCGCGGGCGACCATCTGCTTTGACACGGCGCGAATCAGCTCGACCGGCGCCTCCAGGTTCACCGCCAGGATCCGACGGCGCGCTTCCTCGGTGTATTTATCGATCGAAACCGCGGTCTGGACGCCGGCATTGTTCACCAGGATGTCGATGGCGCCGAGCTTCTCGGCCATCGCGGCGATGCCGGCGATATTGGTGAGGTCGTAGACCACGTCGGCCTGCTCGCGGTCGAGGCCGATGACCTTGCAGCCGGCCTTCCGCAGGGCGTCGGCCGCGGCGCGACCGATGCCGCGAGCCGCGCCCGTGACGAGTGCTGTTTTCAGTTCGTGAGGCCGGGCATGGTGAAGCCCGCCGCCTTCAGGTCGCGGATCAGTTCTTCCTCTTGCGCGCTCGTCAGCTCGACGAGCGGCGGACGGCAGGTGCGCCATTGCGGGTCGTTGCCGAAGTACGCGATCGCGCTCTTCAGTGCCGGGATCATCGGCTGCTTCTGCACGATTTTGCGAGTGGCGGTGATGCCAGCCTGCAGCTTGTCCGCGTCCGGCGTGCGCCAGCTCTTGTAGACGCTAGCGATCGGGCCGGGATTGATGTTGCCGGTAGCGGTGATGCAGCCCTTGCCGCCGTGGCGCATGTTGTCCAGCAGGAACACCTCGCTGCCGGCGAAGACGTCGAAGCCCCGCTTCGCGAACGCATCCAGCATGGCCTTGGTGTTGCTCCAGTCGCCGCTCGAGTCCTTCAGCCCGGCCACGATGCCCGGATACTTCGAGAGCAGGCGGTCGATCAGCCCCAGCGTGATCGCGACCTGCGACACCGGCGGGATGTGATACAGATACATCTGCAGCCGCTCGTCGCCGACGCGCTCGATCACCTCGGCGAAGTTCCTGTAGAGCCCCTCGTCGGAGACGCCTTTGTAATAGAAGGGCGGCAGCATGAGCACGCCGGCGCAGCCGAGCTCGACCGCGGCACGCGTGAGCTCGATCGAGTCGCTGATCGCGCAATGACCGGTGCCGGGCATGAGCGTCGAGGGCGACACGCCGCCCTTGATAAGCGCTTCGAGCAGCCGCCGCTTCTCTGCGACCGACAGCGAATTCGCTTCGCTGTTAGTGCCAAAGATCGCGAGTCCCGCGCAGCCGCTCTTGAGGAGCCAGCGGCAATGCCGTACGAAGCGCTCTTCGTCCGGCGAGTAATCCTTCCTGAATGGAGTGACGACGGGCGAGAGCACTCCCTCGATGCGCTTCACTTTGCTCATTGCTGGTTTCATATCAATCTACCTTTGCGCCAGAGGCCTTGACAATCGGCCCCCAACGTTTGAGTTCTTCCTGGATCATCTTCGTCATATCGTCAGGTGAGCCGGGAATGATGTTGTAGCCGAGATCGTTCATGCGCTTCACGAATTCCGGGGATTTCATTCCCTGCACGGCCGCGGCGTTCAGCTTGCCGATCACGTCTTTCGGCGTCGCGGCCGGCGCCATCAATCCGAACCAGACACCGGACTCGTAGCCGGCAACGCCGGCTTCCTGCATCGTCGGCAGATCGGGCAGCGCGGGATCGCGCTTCTTGCCGGTCGTGGCGAGCGCGATCAGCTTGCCCGACTTGATGTGCGGCAGCGACGACGGGATGTTGTCGAACATCATCTGCGTCTGGCCCGCGAGAAGGTCGGTGATCGCCGGGGCGCTCCCCTTGTACGGGATATGCACGATGTCGGTGTTCGTCAGAAAGGTGAACATGGCGCCAGACATGTGGATGCTGGTGCCGTTGCCGCTCGAGGCGTAGCTGTACTTGCCGGGATTCTTCTTGAGGATGTCGATCACCTCCTTCACGCTGCGCGGCGGGAAGGATGGATGCACGACGAGCACGTTGTTGAGCGACACGATCGGCGCAACCGAGACGAGGTCCTTGTTCACGTCGAGCGGCATCTTCGAGTAGAGGAACGGGTTGATAGCCTGGATGCCGCTCGTGCTCATCACGATCGAATAGCCGTCGGGCGCCGAGCGGGACACGTCCAGCACGCCGAGGTTGCCGCCCGCGCCGGGCTTGTTCTCCACCACGACCGGCTGGCCGAGGACTTTTTCCATCTCGTGGGCAGTCGCACGCGTGGCGATATCGACCGCGCCGGCCGGCGTGAAGGGCACGACCATGCGCAGCGATTTGGAGGGGAAAGCCTGGGCGAAGGCAAGCGTCGGCAGGACGAGTGCTATAGCGAAAACACGAAACACCGGGGGACCTTTAGGCAGTAAAGTGCGAGCCCGGATTATGGCCGACCTGAATCACGTCGTCAGCATCGAAGACCTGCGGCAGCTCGCGCGGCGGCGC
>JAFARH010000223.1 GCA_019245555.1 Betaproteobacteria bacterium | reverse complement strand
AGATCCCGGCGAAGGCGGAGAACATGGCGCCGGCGACCATCACGTAGTGGAAGTGCGCCACCACGTAGTACGTGTCATGCAGCTGGATATCGATCGGCACGAGCGAAAGCACGAGACCGGTGAAGCCGCCGAGCGTGAAGAGGATCAGGAAGCCGATGGCGAACATCATCGGCGTCTCGAAGGTGAGCGAGCCTTTCCACATCGTCGCGACCCAGTTGAAGACCTTCACGCCGGTGGGCACTGCGATCAGCGTCGTCGCATACATGAAGAAGAGCTGTCCCGTCACGGGCATGCCGACCGTATACATATGGTGGGCCCAGACAATGAAGGAGAGGATCGCGATCGCCGACGTGGCATAGACCATCGACGCATAGCCGAAGAGGGGCTTGCGCGAGAAGGCGGGGATCACCTGAGAGATCACGCCGAACGCGGGCAGCGCGATGATGTAGACCTCCGGGTGTCCGAAGAACCAGAAGATGTGCTGGTAGAGCACCGGATCGCCGCCGCCGGCCGCGTTGAAGAAGGTCGTGCCGAAGTGGCGATCGGTCAGGGTCATCGTCACCGCGCCCGCTAGCACCGGCATCGCCGCTACCAACAGGTACGCCGTGATGAGCCAGGTCCAGACGAAGAGCGGCATCCTCATCAGCGTCATCCCTGGCGCGCGCATGTTGAGGATGGTGGTGATGATGTTGATCGAGCCGAGGATCGAGCTCATGCCGAGGATGTGCACGGCAAAGATGGTGAAGTCCATGCCCATGCCCTGCTGCACGGTGAGCGGCGCGTAGAGCGTCCAGCCGGCACCCGGCGCACCGCCGGGCATGAAGTACGCGGTGATCAGTAGCGTCGCGGCAAATGGCAGCAGCCAGAACGACCAGTTATTGAGTCGGGCGAACGCCATGTCGGGCGCGCCGATCATCATCGGAATCTGCCAGTTCGCGAAACCGACGAAGGCCGGCATGATCGCGCCGAAGATCATGATCAGGCCGTGCGAGGTCACGAGCTGGTTGTAGAAATCCGGGTTGAGAAACTGGATTCCCGGATGGAAGAGCTCGAGCCGGATCGCGAGCGCCATCATCCCGCCGACGAAGAACATGAAGCCGGCGAACCACAGATACATCGTGCCGATGTCCTTGTGGTTGGTCGTGGTGACCCACCGCAGGAATCCGGTGTAGGGACCGTGGTGGCCGTGCCCGTGATCGCCGTGGCTGTGGTCGTGGCCGTGCCCGTGGCCGTGGTCGTGTCCGTGAACGACTGCGCTCATAGTGGTTCCTTTATTTCCGGCGTGCTTTGACTTCGGCGGGCTGCACGATGCCCGACTTGTTGCCCCAGGTATTGCGCTCGTAGCTGATCACCGCGGCGATCTCGGTATCGGAGAGCTGCTTGCCGAACGCCGCCATCGCGGTGCCCGGCTTGCCATTCAGCACGGTGTCCATGTGACCTTCTTTCGGGCCCGTCACGACCTTCGAGCCAACGAGCGGCGGGAACGCCGGCGGCATGCCTTTGCCGGTAGGCTGGTGGCAGGCGACGCAATTCGCGCCGTAGACCTTCTCGCCGCGGGCGATCAGATCGGCCGGCTCCCACTTCTTGTTCGGATCTTCAGCTTGCGCCAGCTGGGCCTTCTTGAAGTCGCCGACCCACTTCGTGTAGTCCTCCGCCGAGACGACGCGCACGACGATCGGCATGAACCCGTGCTCCTTGCCGCAAAGCTCGACGCACTGGCTGCGGAACGTGCCCGTGATTTCCGGCTTGAACCAGAGGTCGCGCAGGAATCCGGGAATCGCGTCCTGCTTCGCGCCGAAGACGGGCACCCACCACGAGTGAATCACGTCGGCGGCGGTGGTGATGACGCGGATCTTCTTGCCGACCGGTACGACGAGCTCGTTATCGACTTCCAGCAGGTAGTGCTGGCCTTTCGGCGCAGTGCCCTCGATCTGCTCGCGCGGCGTGGAGAGCATCGAGACGAAGCTGATGCCCTCGCCCTCGCCCTTGATGTAGTCGTAGCCCCACTTCCACTGGTAGCCGGTGACCTTGATGGTGATATCGGGCGACGAGGTGTCCTTCTGCGCGACCACGACCCGGGTCACCGGCCAGGCGATGACCACCAGGATGATCGCCGGGATGATGGTCCACAGGATCTCGACGGTCGTGTTCTCGTGGAACTGCTCGGCGACGTGGCCTTTCGACTTGCGATGCGCGTAGCAGGCCCAGAACATGAAGCCGAACACCGCGACGAAGATGACGATGATCAGCCACATCACGTACTGATGCAGGTGATCGACGTCGCGCGCGATCTGCGAGCCCGGCGTCTGGAAGTACCACGGGATGGCGTATGCGCTGGTGGCGGCCGCGAGACCGGCCAGGCCGGCAAGGAGCTTCGATCCCCTCATATTCTTCTTTCCCCGATCTAGTACCGCAGTCTCTTCTTTAGCTCGGCACCGAACACCTTGCGCGATGCGTCGTCGAGGTACCGTCCGAGCTCCAGCTTTTTTCCCGCTTCGCGCACCATGACGCGCGACCCTTCCACTTCGACGCCTACGCGGCTCGCATCGAGCTCGTAGCGCGCTACGCGCCGGCCTTCGGCCACTTCGACCCTCAGCCGGTCGCGCTCGAGCCTGATGCGCTCGTAATCCGCGGCTTGGCGCGCCTGCAGCAAGAACGCCCCGCCCAGCAACAGCACTTCAAGACCGGCGAAAGGCAGGATCAGCCACGCGCCGGCAATTGCAAAACCGATTCCTATTGCGAGCACAACGACCGCGAGGGCGACAAAGACGCAAGCGAGGCCGGATGGAGAGATGGAGCAATTGCGCTTGAGAGTCAGGCTGAAGCCGCCGTGCTCCTCCCGGAATGCCAGCTCCCGCGGCGCGGCTAGCCCAAAAACCTCGAGGGTCGGCGTGCTCACGGACGGCGCGTAACGTACCACAGGAGAGCGCGCCGTCTCAAGGAATGCGCTTGAAAACACGGACTGTTTTGACTTCCGGGTCGACTGCCGCGCGCTTCCAGCCGTGTCCGTAAACCACCTCGAATGTCGAGCGCAGCGGCGCTCCGCGAAACGCTCGCAGGAATTGACCTCCGGCAAGTCCACGGCTGCGGTCGAGCCGCGCGTTCGTCTGGCCACTCGTCCGTAGATCGTCGAGCAGGCGATCGCCCGTGCCGTAATCGATGGTGAGCTGCTCCATGTCCATCACTGGCGCGGAAAAGCCCGCCGCGATGAGCATGTCGCCGAGATCGTGCATGTCAATGAACTCATGAACGCGCGTCGCGCCCGCCGCGGCGCGCAATTCCTTCAGCGTGTCGGGACCGAGCGTGCTGAAAAGGACGAGGCCTTCGGGCGCGAGCACGCGTTCGAATTCGCGGAACACCTGCAAGGGATCGCTCGTCCAGTGGAGCGCCAAGTTGCACCAGACGAGCTCGACGCTTGCCGCGGCGATCGGCAGGCGATGAAAGTCGCCGCAAACCGCCGCGGCGCCGCGGCCGAGCCAACGGGCGATGGGCCCGCGCCGCGGCAGGATCGGCAGCGCGAAATCGAGCGCAACGATCTGCGCGCCGGGGTATCGCTTGGCGAGGGTCTGTACCTCGCGCGCCGGGCCGCTTCCGGCATCGAGAATCCGCCGCGGCGCGATCTTCACGTAGTCGAGACGCTCGATGAGCCGCGCACCAACCTCGGTTTCCAGACGGGACGCCCGCTCATACGTCGGCGCGGCACGGGTAAACCGCCGCCGCGCCGCTTTGCAGTCAATCGGTGCGATCAATGGCCGGAAAGCGTTCGTTCAATCGCCGCGGCAACCGCGAGGATGCGCCGGTCGCTCATCGCCGTGCCGCAGACCATGAAGCCGACCGGCGCGCCGCCCGGCTCCTGGCAGGGCATCGTCACCGCGCAGCCATCGAGGAAGTTGATGAGGCCGTTGTTGCGCATGATGCGGAAGTTCCAGCGGAAGTAGGCTTCCTCGCTCGCCTGGGTCTCCGCGATGGTCGGCGCAACGCACGGCACCGAGGGCATCACGATCGCGTCGTACGGCGCCGCGAGCGTCTCGATTTCCCGCATGAACGCGTCGCGCAATTGCAGCAACTCGACGAGGTCCGCGCCCGTCAGAGTGGTGCCCATGCCGATGCGCTTGCCGACGCGCGGGTCGTAGCCGCTGAATCGGTCGCGATAGGGCTTATGCACATGGACGACCTCGGCACCGGCGATGCCGCCGCCCTTGAAGTATTCGTCCTGGCGATTGAACGCCGGCACTGCCACTTCGGTGATTTGCGCGCCCGCCGCCGCAAGCTTCTTCAGCGCGCGCTCGAAGGCGTTATCGACCTCCGGATCGAGATCCTCGATCGCAATGGATCGCGGCAACAGCAACCGCAGCCCCTTGGCCTCCATCGGCGGGAGCTCGCCGCCTTCGCCGCTCAGCACTGCGTCGTACGCCGCGCAGCAACCCACGCTGTTCGCGAGCGGACCTACGGAATCGAGCGTGTAAGAAAGGGGGAACGCGCCATCGCGCGGCACGCGCCGCTGCGTCGGCTTGAACCCAACTACGCCGCAAAGCGCCGAAGGCTGTCGGATCGAGCCGCGCGTGTCCGAGCCGAGCGCCATCACGCACATCCCTTCGGCCTGCGCGACCGCCGCACCGGAGGAGGAGCCGCCGGGCACGCGCGCGGCGGCGCGATCCCAGGGATTGCGCGGCGTGCCGTAGTGGGGGTTCAGTCCCACACCGCCGAAGGCGAACTCCACCATGTTGGTACGGCCAACGAAGATGGCGCCGGCGGCGCGCAACCGCGCCACGGCGATCGCATCCTGCTGTGCCTCGATGGCGAGCACCTTGGACCCGGCCCGCGTCACGTCGCCCGCGACGTCGAACAAGTCCTTGAGGGAGACCGGCAGGCCGTCGATCGGCGAGCGGCGCACGCCCGATTTCCTCAGCCGGTCCGCGTAATCGGCCTCGGCACGCGCGCTATCGGCATACACCTTGATGAAGGAGCGCGCGCCCTCGCCATAGGGCGCGGTGATCTTGGCGAGCGCCTGCTCGACGATTTCGCGGCTCGTCGTGCGGCCCGCGGCGAGCTCGCGGCCGAGCTGGGCTACAGTCCACATGGGGCGAGGAGTTTATGCGAGAAAAGCTCGCGAGCGTACTTTTTGGCGGCAGCTGTTTCCTCTGCCGCGGCGGCGCGCGCGCACTCCTTTGCGCGCAGTGCGACGCGGATCTTCCGCGCCTCGGCCACGCGCTCTGCCCGCGCTGCGCGCTCGAATCGCCTGACGGCGCAGTTTGCGGTCGCTGCCTCACGCATTCGCCTGCGTACGACGCCACTTGCGCCGCCCTCTCCTACGCTTTCCCGGCCGATGCGCTGGTGCACGCGCTCAAGTTCCGCGGGGAGCTCGCGCTCGCGCCGCTTCTCGCAGGGTTCCTCGCGCCCAAGGTGCGCGCTGCGCGCATCGACCACATGGTTCCGGTGCCGCTCTCGGCCGAGCGGCTGCGCAGCCGCGGCTATAACCAGGCCGTGGAGATCGCGCGGCACCTGCGAAAGGAAGCGCTCGAGCTGGCGCTCTGCGAGCGCACCCGCGATGCGCCGCCGCAGATCGAGCTGCCCTACGACGAACGCCAGCGCAACGTGCGCGGCGCCTTCCGCTGCACGCGATCGCTCGACGGCGCGAGAATCGCGGTCGTCGACGACGTCATGACCACCG
>JAFARH010000207.1 GCA_019245555.1 Betaproteobacteria bacterium | reverse complement strand
CTGATCTCGGAGAAAAAGAAAGGTGCGGTCGGCTCGGCCGACGTCTATCGGCCAGCCGCGATCGAGCAGCTGAAGACAGTGGCCGGGCAGGTCGGCGCCGAATTCATTGCTTCTTCTACCGCCGAAAGGCCGGTCGATATCGCGCAGCGCGCCCTCGACCATGCGCGCACGCATTACATGGATGTGCTGATCGTCGACACCGCGGGGCGACTCGCGATCGACGAGGAGATGATGCGCGAGATCGCCGAGCTGCATGCCGCGTTGAAGCCGGTCGAGACGCTCTTCATCGTGGATGCGATGCAGGGCCAGGACGCGGTGAATGTAGCGCGATCCTTCAATGAACGCTTGCCGCTGACGGGCGTGATCCTCACCAAGCTCGACGGCGATGCGCGAGGCGGCGCGGCACTCTCGGTTCGCAATATCACCGGCAAGCCGATCAAGTTTGCCGGGGTAGGCGAGAAGCTATCGGGGCTCGAGCCCTTCCATCCCGAGCGCATGGCGGCCCGCATCCTCGGCATGGGCGACATCCTCTCGCTCGTCGAGGAGGCGCACGCCAAGATCGACCTGGAGGAAGCGAAGCGCGTCGCCGAAAAGGTGAAGAAGGGCAAGGGCTTCGACCTCGAGGACTTCCGCCAGCAGATCGCGCAGATGAAGAAGATGGGCGGCGTCGCGTCGCTCATCGACAAGCTGCCGGCGCAATTGGTCGGCAGCGTCGATCCGGCAAAGCTGACGGACGACAAGCAGTTGAAGCGCATCGAGGGAATCATCAACTCCATGACACCGCAGGAGCGTGCCAAGCCCGAGCTCATCAAGGCGTCGCGCAAGCGGCGCATCGCTGCCGGCGCCGGCGTGCCGGTGCAGGCGGTGAACCAGTTGCTCAACCAATTCGAGCAGATGCAGAAGATGATGAAGATGATGAAAGGTGGCAATCTGCAGCGAATGATGCGCAACATGAAGGGCATGCTTCCCGGAATGCGATGAGCGAAGAAGCAAGCCGCACGCTGGTCTGCAGCGTGCTGTTCCTCGATATCGCCGGCTATTCGCAGCTTGGCGTCAGCGATCAGATCAAGCTGAAGCAAAGATTCAACGAAGTCCTCGCCGGCTCGCTTGCCGACATGGAGGCGCGCGACCGGGTGGTGATCGACACCGGCGACGGCGCTGCCATAGCTTTCCTCGATGATCCGGAGCGGGCGCTCTTCGCCGCGATTGCGATCTTCGACGCGGTCGGCGAGCTGCCCGTGCGCATGGGCATCAATCTCGGACCGGTGTACCTGTCGAAGGACATCAACGGACAGGACAACGTCATCGGCGACGGCATCAACGTCGCGCAGCGCGTGATGTCCTTCGCACAGAAGGGCGAGCTTCTCGTATCCCGCTCGTTCTACGAGGTGGTGCTGCTCCTCTCGGGCGACTACGCGAGCATGTTCCAGTCACGCGGCTCGCAGACCGACAAGCACAACCGGTCGCATGAACTCTATGCGGTCAGCGAAGCCGTGCGCGTCGGCCGCCGCGTAGCGGAGGCGCAGGCGAAGCGGCGTGCGCAGAGACCCGCTGCGACGGCACCTTCTAATGCGCGCGCTACCGTGTCCGATGCCGGCACCCACTTCATCGTGTCAGGCCCCTCGCGCGACAGCGTGCAGGCGGAGCTCGGTCGAATGGTCGCGGAGGGCGCCACGGTGAAATCAGAGCCGGCGCTCATCGGCGCGAAGTGGATGGCGACCTGCGAGAACCGGCGCGTCGCCGTCCGGGTCAACGTCGAGAAGCTCGGGATGAAGAGCGTCGTCACGGCGTCGACGCGCGAAGCAGTCGAGGCGCGGGTCAAGGAGCTGCTCGAGCTCGGTGCTCGCGTGGATCAGCCGGTCGAGGAAATCGACGGCGTCTGGACCGCCGTGCTGGACGACGCCTAGCGAGTTAGCGAGGCTTCGGGTGCGCTGCGCCCGCCGTTCATGGCGCGGCTTACGGCGAGGCCGCGCTCCTTGTAGTCCCTTGCGGCCGCGGCATCGCCCGCGGCGTCTGCCGAGCGGGAGAGGTCCGCCAGATCGGCGAGGATCTTGCGCGGGTCGCCCATCTCGCGATCGATCTCCAGCGCCTGCTTGAGCGGCTCCATTGCCGCCGCGTACTGGCCTTGGGCATGGCGCGCCCGTCCCAGCGTCCGCAGCGCATTGGCGAGCTCGACCTGGCTACCGGTCGACCGTGACCGGTCTGCTGCACTCTGCGCGAGCTGCGCCGCCTCTGCATTGCGCCCGGATTCGAGCTCGATCTGCGCACGCACGTTGAGGATGCCCGCCGCGTATTCGCAGCTCGTGGCATTGCAACGTTGCTGCGCCTGTCCCGCCCAGACCGCCGCGGCGCCGGTGTTGCCGCCGCCCAGCTCCACGATTGCGCGCCGCAGCTCCGCCTGGATCTTGCGGTGCTCGGAGAAGGCGGTATGGGTATCGGTCAGCACCGCATCGAGCGCGGCGCGCGCATCGTCGTCGCGCCCGAGCCATTGCGACACGACCGAAAGATTGATCGCATTGGCGGCGATCGCGTCGGCGTTCTCGAGCGTCGTGGCGATGCGCAAGGCCTCAGCGTATTGACGCGCCGCGTTCTGGTAGTCGCCTGATTTAGTGAAACCCGCGGCGCGCGTTTCAGCCTGCGTGAGGCGCGACTGGGCAAGCGATGTGTTGCCACCGCCGCTGTTGGTCGTGGCTTTGCCGCCACCGCAGCCAGCCAGGACCACCACCAGCCCGGCGGCTAGCCAACGCATCAGCGCGAGCGCCCCTTGCCTTCGGCTTCGAACGAGTCGATGGGCAGCATGCCGTCGGAGGTTTCCTTGAAGGAGTCGGAGAGCGGCCAGACGCGCTTCGCCGCACCGAGCACGTCGCCCGCCTCACGCGCCGCGACTTCGCTGTGCTCGACCAACGGCCGCGCCGCGCGCAGCGTGAGCCGGACCTCTTCGCCCGTTTTCTTCGCCTGTACCGCGGCCGCGTCGATCGACTGCAGGCTATTCACCAGCTTTTCCGACACCTCGGGGATTGTCTTGTCGACGGTCTTGGACACCTTCTCGACAGCGCTCAGCGTCGCGGCCGCCTGCTTGCTCACGTTGGTCGTGGCCACTGCGGCTTCCTCGACTAGCTTGCGAATCGCGCGATGCGTGGCGGGCAGCTGATCCACCTCCTTGCGTAGGCTTGCCAGGATCTGAGTGATGTCCTCGCCCGAGCGGCCGACCTGCGACATCGCCGTCTTCAGCTCGTTGAACGCCGGCATCGCCTGCCGCCGGAAGTCGTCGATGATCTCGCTGATGCCGCGCGCCGGCTCGAACGAGATCTGCGCGCCCTCGCTGATGGCGTTCTCGGCCTTGCCCGGCAGGATGTCGATCACGGCCGCGCCGACCAGGCCGGACTCGCGCGCGTTCTTGGCTCGCGAATCCTGCGGGATGCGCGCCAGGTATTCGCTGCCGATCTGCAGACGCACGTCGACGCCGCCCGGAGCGAGTTCCATGCTGCTCACCGAGCCGATGGTGAAACCGTGAAGCTTGACCGGCATGCCCTTGTTGATGCCGAGCGCGTTTGCGGTGACGAAGTGGATCGGCGACTGGTGGACGAACCAGCCCTGCTTGTAGGCAACGAGGCCGAGGAACGCGATGACCAGCACGAACGCGATCAGCAGGAAGGCATTGACCTTCGCGACAATCCCGGCGAAGCGCTTCGTCGGCAAGGCAATGCTCATGACTCCTCCTTCGTATCGACGTACACCACGGTGCCGCTCGGCTGCCGCGTGCGGTATTCGGCCTCGAAGCGCGCCACTTGCCGGCATTCGCCGAAGGAGAGGCCGTCCTCCAGCGCATCGAACACCAGTAGCTCGGGCGCCGCGACGAGCAGGCGCACGAAGGCCGCCATCTTGCGGTCGAGCAGCCCCAGTTCGTCCGGCAGGCGTGCAAAGAAGTATTTGGGCTCGGCGCCGAGCGACGTAAGCACGTCACTCGCCATCTGCGCGACTTCCGGCAACGGCGGGGTGCCGTGGTAGGCGGCGGGCAGCGAGATGTTCTCCCAGGCATTCAGGTTCGACATCAGGCCGACGATAGGCGACACCGCGCCCACTCGGTGGCGCAGCTTTTCGCGCTTCTTGGGCGCCGCGGAGACCGCGGGCTCCCCGAAGAGCTCCAATTCCTCGCCCGGCTCGCAGTGCACCTTCAGAAGCGCCGTCACGAAGTGGGCCTTTGCATCGTCGTCCGGCAGGTGCACGTGGGTCACTGCGCCTTTCGGCGCGGAAACTTGCACTTCGTGACGCGCCGTCTTGCGCCGGTAGCGGACCGCAAGCTCCGTCATACGTTCGCCTTCACCAGGCCGAAGAAGAGGACGCCGAACACGAGATAGGCGAAGACCGCGTTGATGAGGAGCACCAGCATCATGCTTTGCGTGACGGCTTTCGTGACGACCTTGGGCACCGCGTTGTTCGTGAGATCAGGCGGATTCAGGCCATGCCAGCAGCAGCAAGCGGCAATTGCGAAGCCAAAGAGCAGTGCCTTGATCGTCGAGTAGAAGAAGTCCACCGGGCGGAAGAGATCGAACAGGCGGTTCGTCAGTTCCCAGAACGAAGCTTCGATGATGTACGGGCTCAGGATCAGGCCGCCGGCGACGGCGATGAACTGGACATAGAAGGTGAGCGCGAGGGTGGCAAGCATGCAGCCGACGACGCGAGGTAGCACGATGTAGTCGTAGAGATCGATGCCGAGATAGCGCAGCGCGCGTGTCTGACCGGTGACGCGCATCATCGCCACCTCGGCGGAGACCGCGGTTCCGGTGCGCAGGATTACGACAAGCGCCGCGGCGAGAGGGCCGATTTCGCGGAAGACCATGAGGAGCAGGATCTTCACTGCGAGATCGACGTCTGCATCCAGCATGTCCATCATCACCGCGATGATGATTACGCCGAGGCCACAAGCTCTTGGGATCACGCCGCCTGCGGCGGTCACGCCCGTAAAGTAGATTTGCCGGAGGAACTGGTCGAGGATCGGCGCGCGGCGCAGGCGCGGCAGGCGTGCCGCGACATTGAGCGACAACTGAATCCCGCCTTCGATCTCCCGCAGTGCCTGAAGCATCCTTCCCCCGGGTTTTATTGTCGCATTGCGATGGTCGCCAAAAGGCGCCCAAAAAGGGAAAATTTTCCCGTATAATCCGCGCCTTTTCGCGGTTTGCGGAGCATTCCCAGATGGTAGTGATTCGACTCCGGCGCGGTGGCGCCAACAAGCGTCCGTTTTTCCACTTCGTGGTGGCGGATTCGCGGCGCGCGGCTTCGGGCAAGTTCCTCGAGCGTCTCGGCTTCTACGATCCCAAGGCTCCGGAAGGCCGCGAATCGCTACGCGTCGACCTCGAGCGCGTTAAGCACTGGCAGGGCAAGGGCGCGCAGCTCTCGCCGACCGCCGAGCGGCTCGTCAAGCAGTTTGCAAAAAAGGCCGCCTGATCAGTTGATCGGGATGGGCCGCGTCGCCGGTTCGTACGGCGTACGAGGCTGGATGAAAGTGGTACCTGGCGGTGGCGTACTTGAAACCCTCGCAGGGACGAAAGAATGGTGGATCGGCGACCGCACTTATCGGGTCGCGGAAGCGAGGGTTCACAGCGCGACGGTAGTAGCGAAGCTCGACGGGATAGAAAACCGTGAGCAGGCGCTGGCGCTTAAAGGATTGGAAGTGCGCGTGCGCCGCGAGGCGCTCCCCGAGGCGGAAGAGGGGCATTACTACCTCGCCGACTTGATAGGAATGGAAGTGCGCGACGTTGGCGGTGAGCGCATCGGATCGGTGAAGCAGTTCTTCACCAACAGCGCGCAGGATGTGATGGAAGTGGCAGGTGAGCGAACGCATCTCATCCCCTGGGTGAGCGCGATCGTGAAGCAGGTGGACCTCGAAGGTCGCAGCATCGTGGTCGAGTGGAGCGCGGAGTGGTGATGCGCTTTGACGTGGTAACGCTCTTTCCGCCGATGTTTGCGGCGGTGACGGAGAGCGGGATCACCAGCCGGGCGCTGCAGGCCGGGCTGTGGAGTCTCAAGACGTGGAATCCGCGCGATTTCACGACGGACAATTACCGGACGGTCGATGACCGGCCGTTCGGCGGCGGACCCGGCATGGTGATGCTCGCCGAGCCGCTGGCGAAGGCTTTGGAGGCGGCGCGAGCCGCGGGGGCGGGGAGAGTGATCTACCTCTCGCCGCAAGGAAGGAAGCTTGATCATCGGCGCGTGATCGAGCTGGCAAAGGAAAGTGCGCTGACGTTGCTCTGCGGGCGTTACGAGGGTATCGACGAGCGGCTGTTGCGCTCGCAGGTGGATGAGGAGCTGTCGCTCGGCGATTACGTGATTTCGGGCGGCGAGCTGGCGGCGATGGCGCTGATCGACGCTTGCGTGCGCCAGCTGCCCGGGGCGCTAGGCGACGAGCAATCGGCGATCGAGGAATCCTTCGCCGCGGGGTTGCTGGATTGCCCGCATTACACGCGGCCCGAGAAATGGCCGGAAGATGCGGCGGGCGAGAAGGTGCCGGAGGTGTTGCTCTCCGGACACCATGAGAACATCAGGCGCTGGCGCCTGAAGCAGGCGCTGGGCAGGACGTGGCTGAGACGCCCGGAGCTGTTGCAGGCGCGGGGCATGAGCAAGGAGGAACAGGCGCTGCTGGCCGAGTTCCAAAAAGAGCACAGGAATAGAACCGGGAGCTGAACATGGATCTGATCAAGACAATCGAGCAAGAAGAGATCAAGCGCCTAGGGAAACAGATTCCGGACTTCGAGCCCGGCGACACGGTGCTCGTCAACGTGAACGTTGTCGAAGGCGCGATAAAGTGCGTGCAGGCTTTCGAAGGCATGGTGATCGCCAAGCGCAACCGCGGCCTCAATTCCTCATTCATCGTGCGCAAGGTGTCCTCGGGCGAGGGCGTCGAGCGCACGTTCCAGACCTACTCTCCGCTCATCGCCTCCATCGAAGTGAAGCGCAAAGGCGACG
>JAFARH010000413.1 GCA_019245555.1 Betaproteobacteria bacterium | reverse complement strand
TGCGCGAGAACAGTGCCGCTGACCAGCAGGACGATCAGTAGAGTCATAGGACGCCCAGCACCTGGTACATGTCGCAGCGGCCGGCTGGCTTGCCGCGCAACCATTTCGCGGCGCGCAGCGCTCCCACCGCGTAAGTCATGCGGCTCTGAGAGCGTACCGTGATCTCGACGCGCTCACCGAGCCCGGCAAAGAGCACAGTGTGCTCGCCGACGATGTCGCCGCCGCGAATGGCGTGGAAGCCGATCTGCTTGCCGGGGCGCTCGCCCGTCTGGCCTTCCCTGCCGTGGCGCGCCACATCGCCGAGCGTCCGGCCGAGTGCGCCGGCAACGATTTCGCCGAGCTTGAGCGCCGTACCCGAAGGCGCGTCGACCTTGTGCTTGTGGTGAGCTTCGAGGATCTCGACGTCATAGTCGTTGCCAAGGATCCTGGCTGCGGTTTCCGCGAGCTTGTAGGCCGCGTTCACGCCGACGGCGAAGTTGGCCGCCATGACGATGGGCGCCTTCTTGGCGGCTTCGGTGATCGCCTTCTTCTGCGCGGCGGAGAAGCCGGTCGTGCCGATCACCGCCGCCTTAGCGTGCTTGAGGTTCGCGAGCGTGCCGTCGGGCCAGGTGAAATCGATGAGCACGTCGCAGCTTGCGGCGGCCGACGGATCGGAGCCGATCCTGATGTCACCTGCCTTGCTGCCGATCGCGGGAGTACCGGCGAGGTCGAAAGCCGCGCCGAGCTCGAGCTCCTTGTCGGCGAGGATCGCCTCGATGAGCGTGCGCCCCATCCGGCCGCCGGCACCGGCGAGGGCGACGCGCATCGCGCGGCTCATCGTCCCGCCGCCGGCGACCCTGGGACTAACTGCGCGTCGCCTGTCATGCGGTCGAGCTTGTTGTCGACGAAGAAGAGCGCGATGCGCCGCTCGGAGCGCTTGCCGCGCTCGTCCTCGCGCCAATAGACGTAGTCCCAGCGGTCGGAGTGGAAGATCGGCGTGATGAGCGGCGTGCCGAGGATGAAGCGGATCTGCTCGCGCGACATGCCGGGCTTCACCTGCGCGATCGTGTCTTGCGAGAGGAAATTGCCCTGCTGAATGTCAGGCTTGTACGGCGTGATGCCCGGAATGCGCGGCACACCGCAGCCCGCGACGGTGGCAACCAGGAATACGGCGAAGAGCGTGCGATGCATGAGCCTATAATGATAGTCGATGAGCCCGGTGCAGAGCCTGAAGGAGAGCGGCCTCAAGGCGACGCTGCCGCGCCGGAAGATCCTCGAACTCTTCGAGGCGAGCAAAGTCCGCCATCTTTCCGCCGAAGACGTCTATAAGCAGCTCATCGCCGAAGGCATCGACGTCGGCCTCGCCACCGTTTACCGAGTCCTGACGCAGTTCGAGCATGCAGGCCTCCTCTCGCGCCAGCATTTCGAGACCGGCAAGGCGGTGTTCGAGCTGAACCAGGGTGGACACCACGATCACCTCGTCTGCCTGCAGTGCGGGCGCGTCGAGGAGTTCTACGACACGGACATCGAGCGGCGGCAGAACGAGGTCGCGCGCCAGCGCGGCTTCCAGCTCCACGGGCATTCTCTCGCCCTGTACGCCGACTGCACCAAGACGAATTGTCCCTACCGGCCCAAGGACGTCTGAAAAACTAGGCCGCGTCCAGCAATTCGGCCGCGTGCTTCCTCGCAGTCGCTTCGGCACCACCCAGCATGCGCGCGAGCTCATCGATGCGCGCCGCCCGATCAAGCCGCTGAATCTTCACTTTCAGGTTCGCCGACTTGGCGACTGCCCACTGCGCATCGCCGCTTGCTGCGACCTGCGGCAGGTGCGTCACGCACAGCACCTGGCGCTGCTTGCCGAGGCGCTTGAGCGACTTGCCGATCGTCTCCGCGACTGCACCGCCGATTCCGGCGTCCACCTCGTCGAACACCAGCGTCGCCACGGGCGACGCCTTCGCCGCGACCAGCTGGATCGCGAGACTGATGCGCGATAGCTCGCCCCCCGACGCCACCTTCGCCAACGGACGCAGCGGCAGACTCGGGTGCGACGCGACCTCGAATTCGATCTGCTCCATGCCGCTGCCAGCGGGTTCCTCGAGCTTCGACAAAGAAACCGAGAAGCGTGCGGCCTGCATCGCCAACTGCGCCATCGTCGCCGTAACCGACTTCGACAACGCCTCTGCTCCAGTCTTTCGCTTCGCCGAGAGCTTCTTAGCTACCGCGTCATAGCGGCTGCGAGCTTGAGCAAGCTCACGCTGGATCGCTTCCGGATTCGCCGCCAGCTCGAGCTCGCGGAGCCGCTTCTCGAGCTCCGCGAAGCGCGCCGGCAATTCTTCGGGGCGCACCCGATGGCGGCGGGCGGCGCTATGCAGCGCATCGATGCGGGCCTCCGCCTCGCGCAGCGCTTCAGGGTCGAGGTCCACCTTGGATGCGTAATGCCGCAATTCGCGGACCGCTTCGTTCGCCTGTGCTTCAGCCGATTCGAGCATTTCGACGATGCCGACAAGCTCGGCGTCGTGCGCCGATAGCGAACGCAGCTGAGAGACGACGGCAGCGAGCTGCGAGGTGGCGGTACCCTCGGCCTCGGCAAGAGCTTCCAGCGACGATTGCGCGCCGGCGAGCAAGCTCGAGCCGTGCTGCAGGCGCTTGTGCTCGGCGGCGATCTTTTCCCACTCGCCTTCGCCGGGCGCTATTTTCTTGAGGTCGGCCACGCGATCGGCGACTTCTGCCCGCTCGGCTTCGCGCTGTGCGAACTTGGCGCTCGCTTCCGCTGCGACTTCCTCGAGGCGCTTCCAGTCGCGAAACGCTTGCGCCGTATCCTTCGCCAACTCTTCGGCACCCGCATGCGCATCCAGGAGCTCGCGCTGGGCGGTAGTGCGAAGTAAAGACTGATGGGCGTGCTGCCCGTGCAAATCGACCAGCCATTCCCCCGCTTCCTTGAGCTGCGCGAGCGTCGCGGCGTGACCGTTGATGAAGCAGCGCGACCGGCCGCCGCGGTCGATTGAGCGGCGCAAAACCAGCTGTCCGGGATCGCCGGTGAGGTCGCGCTCCTCGAGCCAGGCGGCCATTGCCTTCGAAACGTCGAATTCGCCGGAGAGTTCAGCCCTCTCGGCACCTTCGCGCACCATCGCGGCGTCGCCGCGTCCGCCGACCAGGAGCTCGATGGCGTCGACGAGAATCGATTTGCCGGCGCCTGTCTCGCCGGTGAGGACGCTGAAACCCTCGCCGAGCTCGAGCGATGCCCTGTCGATCAGGACGTAGTCGCGGACTTCCAGCGCGCGCAGCATCTAGTCTGGCTTGGTGGGCGCCTCGGTCCAGCCGAGCTTCTCGCGCAGTGTGGCGAAGTAGCGATAGCCCGGCGGATGCACGAAGCGCACGGTGTCGGCAGAGCGCTTGAGCACCACGCGATCGCCGTCCTTCAAGTCGGCGAGCGCGAGGCCGTCGAAATGCGCCCGCGCTTCCTGCGCATGCTTGAGGTGGATCTCGATCACGCTCTTGTCACTAACGCTCACCGGCCGCGCCGAGAGCGTATGCGGCGCGAGCGGCACCAGGGCGAAGGCCGGCACGGCCGGGTGCAGGATCGGACCCTGTGCCGAGAGCGCATAGCCTGTGGATCCCGTAGGCGTGGCGACGATCATGCCGTCGGCGCGCAGTGAGTAGACAAACTCACCATCCAGGAGAAGCTCGAATTCGATCAAGCGGCCCTGCGCGCCTTTGCTCACCACCGCATCGTTGAGCGCGAGCGTGTGCAGCAGCGATTCGCTACCGCGCAGGATCTCCGCGTCGAGCAGCGACCGCTCCTTCATCCTGTATTTGCCATCGAGGATCGCGCCAATGCCCTCCTGCATGTCGCGATGTCCGATATCGGTCATGAAGCCGACGCGGCCCAGGTTCACGCCGACGACCGGCACGCGATAGCGCACGAGGTTGCGTGCGGCGGCGAGGAGCGTGCCGTCGCCGCCGATCACGACCGCGAGATCCGCTTTAGCGCCAATCGCGGCGTATTCGAGCCCGCGCTCGCCGATGTCAGCGGCGGTTTCCTTCTCGATGAATATTTCGCAGCCGCGCTTTTTTAGAAAAGCAGTGAGGTCGCGAAGCGATGCTGCGATCTCGGGGCTGCCGAGCTTGCCGACCAGGGCAATCTTGCCGAAGCTCGGTTTGCCGGCGGCTTGAGGCATGTTGGTCGAGTGTACAATGAATCGCATGCTCGACAAGCGAGCACAAATCCTTCTTAAGACGTTGATCGAGCGCTACATTGCCGAGGGTCAACCCGTCGGCTCGCGCACCCTTTCGAAGTACTCCGGGCTCGATCTTTCGCCGGCCACGATCCGCAATGTGATGTCCGATCTCGAGGAGGCCGGCCTCATCGCGAGTCCGCACACGTCGGCGGGCCGCGTGCCGACACCGCTCGGCTACCGCTTCTTCGTCGACACGCTGCTCGTGACCAAGCCGGTCGAATCGATGGACATGCAGCGCCTGGAGGGCGAGCTGCATCCGGACAACCCACAGCGCGTGGTGCAGGCGGCATCGCAGCTTCTTTCACAGCTAACGCAGTTCGCCGGCGTCGTGATGACGCCGCGCCGCACGATGACCTTCCGGCACATCGAGTTCCTGCGCCTTTCGGAGAAGCGGATCCTTTTGATCGTTGTCACGCCCGAAGGCGACGTGCAGAACCGCATCCTCCTCACGGAACGCGAGTTCAGCGCATCGGAACTCATCGAGGCGGCCAACTACATCAACCAGCACTACTCGGGGCAGAGCTTCGAGGACGTTCGCACGAAGCTGCAGGGCGAGCTTTCGGAGCTGCGCCAGGACCTGATCAAGCTCCTCACCGTGGCGGTGGACGCCGGCTCGCGCGCGATGAACGAAGGCGCCGAGCCGTACGTCATCTCCGGCGAGCGCAACCTCCTGAGCCTGCAAGACCTCTCGCAGGACATGCGCCGGCTGCGGCAACTCTTCGATCTCTTCGAGCGCAAGACCTCGCTAGTGCAGATCCTCGATCTCGCGCTCCGCGGCCAGGGCGTGCAGATCTTCATCGGCGGAGAGTCGGGTTTCGCGGCGCCAGACGACGTCAGCGTCGTCACCTCGCCGTACAAGGTGAACGGCGAGGTGGTCGGCACCGTAGGCGTCATCGGCCCGACGCGCATGGCATACGACCGTGTGATCCCGATCGTGGATATCACGGCCAGGCTCGTCTCCAGCGCCCTCTCACAACACTGAAGAGCGTCCTCCTAGTAAACCTGGGCACGCCCTCGGCGCCGACGCCCGAAGCGGTGCGCGGCTATCTCGCCGAATTCCTCGGCGACCCGCGAGTCGTTCCGCTGCCGCGCTTTATCTGGCTGCCCATCCTGCATGGCATCGTCCTGCGCAAGCGTCCTGCAGAGTCCGCCGAGAAATATGCGCAGATCTGGATGCCCGAAGGCTCACCCTTAGCGGTCCATACGGTGCGCCAAGCACAGCTCCTCGCCGAGCGCATGCAGGTTCCCGTGCGCTACGCGATGCGCTACGGCGCTCCACCGATCGGCCCAGCGCTCCGCGGACTGGAAGATCCCGTCATCGTGCCGCTCTATCCGCAGTATGCAGAGAGCACGACCGGCAGCGTGCTCGAAATGCTGCCGCCTGGATCAAAGGTCGTGCGCGAGTTCCATGCTCATCCCGCGTACATCGCCGCGCTTGCCGCGCGCGTGAAAAGCCACTGGGCAAAGCAAGGACGGGCGCCGATGCTATTGATCAGCTTTCATGGTTTGCCTAAGCGCGGTGCCGGGCATTACGAGCAGGACTGCCGCGCGACCGCTGCTTTGCTGGCTCGAGAGCTGAGACTGGACGACGGCCAATGGCGCGTCACCTTCCAGTCCCGCTTCGGCTATGCGAAATGGCTCGAGCCGTACACCGAGCAGACGCTCACGGATCTGGCGCGCGCCGGCACAACGAAGGTTGATGTCGTATGCCCGGGTTTCGTTGCCGACTGCCTGGAGACGCTCGAAGAAATCGGTATTCGCGCTCGCCACGTGTTCGAGGCCGCCGGCGGACGAGAGCTCGGCCTCATCGAATGCCTGAACGAAGCGCCGGAGTGGATCGCGGCGCTTGCCGCGCTTGTTACCGAGGCTAGCGGCCGAACAGGCCCTTGAGCTTGTCCTTGACCTCGTCCCGCGGGTCACGCGAGGGCGCTTGCTGCGACGAGCTGCCCTGCCCCGACTGCTGGTCGCCTGACGGCTTCTTGATGCCGAGGCGCTCTTCGAGCGCACCCTTTACCTTCTCGCCCGCTTTGGTCTTCGCGAGGTTCGTCGCCGCGGCGGCGTAGTCGACCTTGTAGGAAAGCGCGTCGAACGGACCGACGAGCCGCACCGGCACGGTCACGCCTGAGAGCTGCGCGAGATCAGCGCCGCCCTGGCCTTGGGTCGTCGCTACCACAGTAGCTTTCGTCGTGTAGTCGATCTTCGAGTTGCCGAGGTCGATGTCGCCCGCGCCGCCAATGCGGAAGAGCGGTGACTTCACGTCGAGGTCGTCGTTGTGCGCGACGCCGTTCTGGATCTTGAAGGTCGCGTTCATCTCGGAGAAGTCTGTCTTCTCGGCTTGCGCAGCCTGTGCGCGCTGCTCCTGCGAGCCGAGCGCGGACTTCGCCTTGCGGAACACCTCCGCGAGGTTGATGCCCTTGATCGCGCCATCCTTGAGCTGCACCCGCGCATTGCCGGCAAGCGCTTTCTTCATCCCGTTCACGCTCTTGCCCGCGGTATTCATGTCGAGCATGACGTTGCCCTTGCCTTCGAGCACATCCTTTTGCGCCACGTCGCGGAGCAGCGGGCCGACCGCGACGCTGTTCAGGTTCTCCTTCACCGCGACGTGGCCATCCGCCGTCGCCGTGATCGTGCCGGAGATCGAGCCGTCGTAGAGATTCGCCGAATGCGGCGCGACATCGAGCTTGCCGTTCGCGGCGTGCACTTCAGCTTTGACGTTCGCGAGCTTGAGCCCGTTCGCCTGGAGCTGACCGACCTGCAGGCGGCCGTTCGCGTTCAGACCCTTGAGGAACGCGAGATCGACCGGCGTGTCTTCGTCTTTCTTCTGCGCGGTGGGGGCCGGCTGCTGGCTACCGGAAGGTGGCGCCTTGCCTTCTTCGGTCGGCGTCGAGACAGGCTTTTTCTGCTGCTTGGTGTAGCGGTCGAGGTTCAGCTTGTCGACAGCGATTTCGAAGTTGTAGGCCGGCGGCGAAAACTTGGCGAGGCCGAGCTTCGCCTGGATGTTCGATTCGTCGAATTTCGACGTCAGGTCGGCATTCGCAGTCTGCTTCTCGAGATCGGCGCGGATCGAGCCGCTTACCGGGATCTTGATGTCCTTCTGCGGCAGGCTCGGGTCATTCACGGTGAGATCGGCCTGAAGCTGCGGGATGGTCAGCGCTTTGGCCGAGCCCTCGACGCCCGAGAGCTTGAGCGCCGCCTGCACTTCGCGCACGGCGTCTTTCATGCTGAGGTTGGCGGTGACAGCAGCACCCTTGGCCTTGTCCGCCGCGATCTCCAGCTCAGGCGCCGCGATGTGCGCCTCGAGGTTCTGCTTGTCCTGCACGCCCTTCACGTCCAGCGCGAGGCCTTTGACCTTGTATTCGTTCTTGTCCGGATTGGCCGAGACGTCCCCCTTGGCATTCACGTTCAGGCCGGTGATTCCCGCAGCGGCGCCGCTCAATTTCGCGTCGAGCTTTGAGATGGCAAATGCCTTGGCCGGCAAATCGAACTTGTACCCGCCGCTGACATCGACCTTCACGTCGGCCTCGGGATTCTTCGCCTTCACCGCGGCCTTGAGCTCGAGCTTGCCGTCCGCCTTCTCGGCGATCTTGCCGGTCGAGAGCTTGAGATCGGACACGGCGATTTCCTGGCCGCTCCCCTGGTCGATGTACGTGACGGCGGAGCGATCGATCTGCACGCTGCCGATATCGAAGGCCACCGCCTGGCCGCCTTGCGCCTGGCGCTGATCGGCCTTCTTCTGAGCCTGCTCCTTCGACTCCTGCTTCCCTTTGGCCTCCGTCGGGGTCTGCTCCATGAGGTCACTGAAGTTGAAGCGGCCGTCCTTTTCCTTGATTACCGTCGCCTTGAGTCCCGAGACGTTGATCCCATCTACGATCGCCTGCCCATGCAGAAGGGGAAGCAGGGCCACGGACGCGTGCGCGGAATCGACCGCGATGAACTGCTGGTCGCTGCCGTGCTCGGAGAGCGTGACGCCGTTCACCTTGGCGCCGAGGGCCGGCCAGAAGGCGAGCTGCAGGTCGCCCTTGAGGGTCAAAGTCCGGCCGGTCTTGTCCTTCACCAGCTTCTCGATCTCCGGCTTGTACCGGTTCGGATTGAAGGTCATGGCGAACACCGCCACCCCCAGGACCAAAAGAACTACTAGGCCCGCGATGACGTAAAGTGAAATTCTGATAGCTTTCATAATCTAATCAGCAAGTTGTAATAACCGAAGCCCCTTGAAAAGGGGCGCTTCCGTCCCCAATTCGACAAGATGCAGGAAGAGACCGTTCAGCCGCAACCCTCGGATAACGCCGACAAGCCCATCGAGCAGCAGCTCGCCGAGGCACAGGCGCAAATCCTGAGCCAGCGCGAGCAGATGCTCCGCGCCTTGGCGGATGCAGAAAACGCCCGCAAGCGCTTCCAGGCGGAGGCCGCCAGCTCCCAGAAGTACGCCATCGAGCGCTTTGCAGAGTCGCTTCTGCCCGTCATGGACAGCCTGGAGGCGACGCTCGCCAACAAGGACGCGAGCCCCGAGGCGCTGCACGACGGCGTCGAGCTAACCCTCCGCCAGCTCTCGCAGTCGCTGGAGAAGGCCCGGATTTCCGCCATTTCGCCGATGCCCGGCGAGCGCTTCGATCCCCATCGCCACCAGGCCATGGCCGCGGTCGAGTCCCCGCCGGGAGAAATGCGCGAACCGAACACCGTGGTAGCCACGATGCAGAAGGGCTACCAGCTCCACGACCGAATCTTGAGGCCAGCGCTCGTCACGGTGGCCAAGGCAGTTGAAAAACCGGGAAGAAACCCCATCTCCGACACAGACTTAGATTAATTCGGGAAACCTCATGGCAAAGATCATTGGCATTGACCTCGGCACCACGAACTCCTGTGTCGCGATCATGGAGGGCGGCAAGCCCAAAGTGATCGAGAACTCGGAAGGCGCGCGCACGACGCCTTCCGTCGTAGCGTACGCCGAGGACGGCGAAGTCCTGGTAGGCGCGCCCGCCAAGCGGCAGGCCGTCACCAACGCGAAGAACACGGTCTACGCGGTGAAGCGCCTCATCGGCCGGCGCTTCGAGGAAAAGGAAGTGCAGAAGGACATCAACCTGATGCCCTACAAGATCGCCAAGGCGGACAACGGCGACGCGTGGGTCGAGGTGCGCGGCAAGAAGACCGCGCCGCAGCAGGTCTCGGCCGAAGTGCTGCGCAAGATGAAGAAGACCGCAGAGGATTACCTCGGCGAGGAAGTGAAGGAAGCCGTCATCACGGTGCCGGCGTACTTCAACGACTCGCAGCGCCAGGCGACGAAAGACGCCGGCCGCATCGCGGGCCTCGACGTCAAGCGCATCATCAACGAGCCGACCGCCGCGGCATTGGCGTTCGGCCTGGACAAGCAGCTCAAGAAGGAC
>JAFARH010000319.1 GCA_019245555.1 Betaproteobacteria bacterium | reverse complement strand
GCGTGGTGGACACGAACCATTCGCCCGCGGGGATCGACTACATCGTCCCGGGCAACGACGACTCGAGCCGCGCGATCCGGCTCTATGCGCGCGGCATGGCGGACGCCGTGCTCGAAGGCCGCACGCAGTCGCTGGAGGAAGTGGTGGCGGCGTCGCGCGACGAGTTCGTCGAAGTGGAAGAGGATGAAGCGGCCAAGTAGCGTCGCTAAAACGCAAACCCAAAAAGGGGCCCTCTCGTTACATGAGGCCCCTTTTTTTCAACCTGTAAGGAGCAACAAGGAATGGCGGAAATCAGTGCAGGACTGGTGAAGGAGCTGCGAGAGCTCACCGGCCTGGGAATGATGGAGTGCAAGAAGGCGCTGTCCGAGTGCGCGGGCGACCTGAAGAAGGCGGAAGAGCTGCTACGCATCAAGAGCGGCGCCAAGGCGAGCAAGGCGGCCGGCCGCATCGCGGCCGAAGGCGTGATCGGGGCGTGGCTGTCGGCGGACGCCAAGGTTGGTGCGCTGGTCGAGCTGAACAGCGAGACCGACTTCGTGGCGAAGAACGACGATTTCGTTGCCTTCGCCGCGTCGCTCGCCGAGCTGGTGGCGTCGCGCAATCCGGCAAGCGTCGAAGCGCTTGGCGGGATCGACAACGTGGAAGCGAAGCGCCAGGCGCTCGTGCAGAAGATCGGCGAGAACATCAGCATCCGCCGCTTCAAGCGCCTGCAGGCGAAGGGCAAGCTCGCTCTCTACATGCACGGCACGAAGATTGGTGTGCTGGTCGACTACGACGGCGCCGATGAAGTCGGCAAGGACGTCGCGATGCATATCGCCTTCGCCAAGCCTGCGCACATGACGAAGGCCGAAGTCCCCGCGGACATCGTTTCTCGCGAGCGCGACATCCAGATGGCACGTGCCAAGGAGTCGGGCAAGCCTGCCGAGATCGCCGCAAAGATGGTCGAGGGTGCCGTGAACAAGTTCCTCGGCGAGATCACCCTCATGGGTCAGCCTTTCGTGAAGGACGACAAGCAGACGATCGAGAAGATGCTCGCGCAGAGGAAAGCCAGGTTGAACGGCTACGCGTTCCTCGTGGTCGGCGAAGGCATCGAAAAGAAAACGACCGACTTCGCTGCTGAAGTCATGGCCACTGCAGGGAAGGCCCACTGACACCCAAGTACAAAAGGATTCTCCTCAAGCTCTCAGGGGAGGCCCTCATGGGGGAGGATCCCTTTGGTATCAATCGCCACACGATCGAAGCGATCGTCAACGAGGTCGCGCAGGTTTCCCGCCTCGGCGTTGAGATCGGTATCGTCATCGGCGGCGGCAACATCTTCCGCGGCGTGGCGCCCGGCGCAGCCGGCATGGACCGCGCTACTGCAGACTACATGGGAATGCTCGCCACGGTGATGAATGCGCTCGCGCTGCAGGATGCGATGCGCCAGGCGGGCATTTCCAGCCGCGCCCTTTCCGCGCTCAATATCGAGCAGGTCGTCGAGCCTTACATCCGCGGCAAGGCGATCCGGTACCTTGAAGAAGGGAAGATCGTTATCTTCGCCGGCGGTACGGGTAACCCGTTCTTTACAAATGTTACGGCGGCTGCACTTCGCGGCAGCGAGATGGGCGCCGTGATCGTGCTCAAGGCCACCAAAGTCGACGGCGTGTACACCGCAGATCCGAAGAAGGATCCGCGCGCGCAACGTTATGCGCGCATCAGCTTCGACGAAGCCATCGTCAAGAACCTGAAAGTAATGGACGCGACCGCGCTGACGCTTTGCCGCGACCAGAAGCTGCCGATCAACGTGTTCAGCATCTTCAAGAAGGACGCGTTGCGGCGTGTGGTCCTGGGCGAGGACGAGGGCACGCTGGTTCACGTATGATCCCCGCGGGAGAGCGCCATGGCCATCCAAATCGCTGATCTCAAGAAGACGACCGACCAGAAGATGGACAAGTCGATCCAGGCCTTCAAGGCCGACTTGTCCAAGGTGCGTACCGGCAGGGCGCACACGGGACTCCTCGACCATATCCACGTCGACTATTACGGCACGCCGACGCCGCTCAACCAGGTCGCCAAGGTGACGCTGCTCGATGCGAGGACGATTGGCGTTGCGCCATTTGAGAAGAAGATGATTCCTGTAGTGGAGAAGGCGATCCGCGAATCGGATCTGGGCCTGAATCCGGCGAGCCAGGGCGACACGGTGCGCGTGCCGATGCCTTCCCTCACCGAAGAGCGTCGCAAGGAGCTCATCAAGGTGGTGAAGCACGAGGCGGAAAACGCCCGCGTCGCGGTGCGCAACCTCCGGCGCGACGCGATCCATCACCTGAAGGAGGCATTGAAGAAGCACGAGGTCTCGGAGAATGATGAACGCCGGGCCCAGGACGAGGTCCAAAAGATGACCGACCGGCATGTCGCCGAGATCGACCGGCTGCTCCAGGAAAAAGAAAAGGAGCTCATGGCTGTATGAGGGCGGTATGAGCCACGCCAGCTCCACGCAGGGGATTCCGGTGCACAGCGACGTGCCGCGCCACGTTGCCATCATCCTCGATGGCAACGGGCGCTGGGCGAAGAGCCGCATGCTGCCGCGCATCGCCGGTCACCGGCGTGGCCTCGAAGCGGTGCGCGCCACCATCGGTAATTGCGCCGACCGCGGCATCGAATTCCTGACCCTTTTCGCCTTCAGCTCCGAAAACTGGCGCCGGCCGGCGGAGGAAGTGGCACTCCTCATGCAGCTCTTCCAGCTCGCGCTGACGAGCGAAGTCGAGCGGATGCACAAGAACGGCGTGAGGCTCAAGGTAATCGGCGACATCGCACGCTTCGATCCGAAGATTCGCAAGCTCATCGAGCAGGGCGAGAAGCGTACTGCCGGCAACCGGCGGCTCACGCTGACCATCGCTGCGAACTACGGTGGACGCTGGGACCTTTTGCAGGCGATCAACAAGATCGAGAAGCGGCCGATCGACGAGGCGGCGCTCGCCGAGCATCTGTCGATGAGCTACGCGCCGGAGCCCGACCTTTTCATCCGCACCGGCGGCGAAGAGCGCATTTCCAATTTCCTGCTATGGCAGCTCGCGTATACCGAGCTCTACTTCACCGACACGCTGTGGCCCGACTTCGACGCGGAGGCCCTCGACGCTGCCATCGCGTCGTACCGCAGCCGCGAACGCCGCTTCGGCCGCACGAGCGATCAGGTCGCCGACTCGAAGCGGGACAAAGTCGCCTGAGCGGCGCGCTCGCCGCGCGGATCGCTACGGCGGCCGCTCTCCTGGCGGTATTTCTTGCAGCGCTTTTCTTCCTGCCGCGGGCCTGGTGGGCGGCGCTCTGTGGACTCATCGTCCTCGCCGGTGCCCATGAATGGGCGCGCCTTTGCCAGCTCGCCAAAAGCGGCTCCTGGCTCTATGCCATCGTCCTCGCGGCGGCGTACGGTGCGCTCTTCGTGCTCCGCGGCCCGGCGGCGCTGGTCATGATCGTTGTCGCGACCGTCTTTTGGATCGTCGCAGTGCCACTCTGGCTCGCTCGCGGCGTGGCCCTGCAACACCGGTTCGCGCTGATCGTGGCCGGTGTCATCGTGCTGGTGCCCGCGGGCTATGCGCTTGCGGTACTACAGCCGAACCAGGTGCTCGCCGCACTGATCCTCGTGTGGGTCGCTGATACGGCGGCATATTTCGTGGGGCGGAAGTGGGGGCGGCACAAGCTCGCGCCGTCGATCAGTCCCGGCAAGACGTGGGAAGGAGCCTGGGGGGGACTCGCCGCAGCAGTGGCCTACGCTATCATCTGCGGCACCTTTCTACTGGGACCCGTGGGATGGCTCGCGCTGGTCGTAGCAGCGGCCCTTCTTACGGCAATCAGCATAGTGGGCGATCTCTTCGAATCGGCGGCGAAGCGCCAGGCGGGCGTCAAAGACAGCGGCACGCTCTTGCCCGGGCATGGCGGCATCATGGATCGCATCGATAGCGCGACTGCGGTCCTGCCGGTCGCCGCGCTTCTCCTCACGCGATGAACCTCGCCATCCTCGGCGCCACCGGCTCGATCGGCTCCAGCACGCTGGACGTGGTGTCGAGACATGGCGGCCGCTACCGGATTTTCGCGCTCACCGCGAACGGCAGGGCCGACGCGCTCCTCGCACTCTGTCGCACGCATCACCCGCCCTATGCCGTGCTGTCGAGCGCCGCACCGGACGCGAAGCTGGCGGCTGCATTCAAGGAATGCGGCACTGAGCTGCTCTTCGGTGCGCGCGCGCTCGAGCAGGTCGCGAGCGACAGCCGCGTCGACGTCGTGATGGCCGCGATCGTCGGCGCTGCGGGTCTCGCATCCACACTGGCGGCCGCGAGGGCGGGCAAGAGGGTTTTGCTCGCCAACAAGGAAGCTCTGGTCATGGCTGGCCCGCTCCTCACGCGGGCAGCACGAGAGGGTGGGGCCACGCTCCTGCCCGTCGATAGCGAGCACAACGCCGTCTTCCAATGCCTCTCGGACATCAAGGCCGTGCGCCGTATCGTCCTCACAGCCTCCGGCGGCCCCTTCCGCACGTCCGCACTGGACACGCTGGACGCCGTCACGCCCGACCAGGCGTGTGCGCACCCGAACTGGGTGATGGGCCGCAAGATCTCTGTCGATTCGGCCACGATGATGAACAAGGGCCTCGAAGTCATCGAGGCGCGGTGGCTTTTTGATGTGCCGCCGCAGACGATCGAAGTCGTGATTCACCCGCAGAGCATCGTGCATTCGCTCGTCGAGTACGTGGACGGCTCGCTTATCGCTCAACTCTCCAATCCCGACATGCGCGTGCCTATTGCCCATGCGCTCGGCTATCCAGAGCGCATCTCTTCTGGAGCAAGGTCGCTGGATTTGACCACGATGAAGGACCTCACCTTCGAAAAGCCGGACGAGCGTCGCTTTCCGTGCCTGCGCCTCGCTTATTCCGCGCTCGAGCGCGGGGGTACAGCGCCGGCCATCCTCAACGCGGCCAACGAAGTCGCGGTTGAGGCGTTTCTGGCAGGACGCCTGCCATTCACCGGCATCGCCCGCGTGATCGCCGAGACGCTGGCCGCAGTCGGCGCCGGGGAGGCCTCGAGCCTCGACGCAGTAATGGCCGCCGATAACGAATCCCGCCGCGCGGCAGGCACGAGAGTGGCTGGGCTTGCACCAGCGCTTAGCTCATGAGCCTCCTCCAGACCATCGTCGCTTTCATCGTTGCGCTCGGCGTGCTG
>JAFARH010000134.1 GCA_019245555.1 Betaproteobacteria bacterium | reverse complement strand
CGTGGTGGTCGGCCGGGAGGACGTGCATCGAAAGCACGCCCGGCGGGAGCGAAGCGGCAGCCATCAGCGGGGCGTCTCAACCATCTGGACGCTTATCGTCCGGCCACTCGATCTGCGACACCTCCTGCATCGAGAGGAGCGTGTCCTCGGCTTCCTCGAAGAGCACCATCGGATCCATCAGCGCGCGCATCGTTTCGAGGATGGAATCGAACATGTGCACGCGCACCAGGCGTGCCTGGTTCTTCGGATCATCGTTGAAGTGCTGGTGCCAGAGGAAGTGGTCGACGATGATGAGGTCGCCCTTCTTCCAGCGGTGGTGCTCGCCCTTGTCGGGCGCAGTGCCCATGAAGCTGTGGCCGTAGCCTTCGACGACATAGAGCCACGCTTCGCCCGGATGGCGGTGCAGCGACTGCGTCTTGCCGGGAGCGAACTGGATCATTACCTGCGTGATGCCCGAAGCTTCGCTACCGATGGCGCGATCGACCAGGAACTTGGTGCGCGTGCCTCGCGGCGTGGCCAAGAGGTCCTGCTCGTCGTACGGCGTGTGGATGCGCCCAGTGCGACGCTTGCGCGCCTCATTAGCTAGCCGCCGGAGGCGGCGGGCATAGGGATCGTTGCCTTGCGGTCCTTCACTGAAAGCGGGCCGAGGCGGGAGCTGCTTCACGTCCTCGTGCCCGCGATCTTCAATGAGGCACAGGCCGAGCGTCCATAGCATCGGCTCGGAGGAGTAGCTCATGAAGCGCGCGGGCTTCGTGCCGTCGTTGCCGCTGCGGTGCCACGACCAGGCGGGAATATGAATCGCGTCCCAGGGCTTCCAGTTGTAGCGGACGCCGTCGATCTCGGTCCAGCCCGACCCTTCGACGATGAAGAGCTGCGCATCCCACGAGTGCCGGTGAATCGTGGTGACGACGCCGGGATCGATTTCGTGTACCAGCGCATCGAGGCAGCGCGTCGGCGAATCGCCGTCCGATCCCATATAGACGCCGGTGCGCAATCCGCGCGCCGTGCGCTGCAGAACGACATCGTCCTTGCGAATCACCGTGCGGCGGTTCTTGCGCCACTCGTCGATGAATTCGGCGCGGCGTTTCTTCTGGATGTGGTAATGCGTGACCGCTGTCGTGGTCTTGGTCGACATTTCCGATATGTGGAACCGTGTTCACCATAGAATACCGCCTTCCCGGGTCCAATGATGCGAACGCTCGTCGCGATTTTTCTTTGCCTGTCCTGCATTCTCAGTGGACCAATGAGGGCACAGGACAAGACCGTCGTCCTCTATACATCGCTCGCGCCGACGGAGTCCGGGCCCCTCGGCAAAGCATTCGAGAAGAAGACGGGCATCAAGGTCGAGATCTGGCGGGCGCTCAGCGAAAAGGTTGTACAGCGCGCATTGACCGAGCATCAGGCAAAGCGCTACGCGGTCGACGTCATCGAGACGAACGGTCCCGAAATGGAGATGCTCGCGCGCGAGCAGATCTTTGCCGAGCTCAAGTCGCCCTACCTCGGCGACTTGCCGGCAAATGCGATTCCGAAGCACCGCCAGTGGGTGCCGGACCGCGTGAACTTCTTCGTCGTCGCCTACAACACGAAAAAGGTGCACCAGGAAGACCTGCCGCTCTCGTATCAGGGCTTCCTCGATCAGCGCTGGAGGGGCCGCATTGCCCTGGAAGCGACGGATTCGGAGTGGATGGCAACGCTCATGAAGAAGTGGGGCGAGAAAGTGGGCGCCGCCTTCTTCCAGCGCCTTTCGGACATGAGGCCCGACATGCGCAAAGGGCATGTGCTCCTCGCCGAGCTCATCGCCGCGGGTGAAGTCCCGGTCGGACTCACGGTGTACAACGCGAACGCGGAATCGCTCAAGCGCCGCGGCGCACCGATCGACTGGGTGCCGGTCCAGCCGGTGGTGGCGCGGCCCCAGGGGATCGGCATCGCACGCAATGCGCCGAACGCGAAGGCGGCGGTAGCGTTCGTCGACTTCGTGCTTTCGCCGGAAGGTCAACAGCTGCTCGAGTCCATGGGCCGCGTGCCTGTGAGTACCAAGGTGAGCACGCACATGAACCAGTTCGACTACACGCTGGTCGATTCCGCTGCCGTACTAGACGAGCAAGACAAGTGGAACAAGGAGTGGGACCGCCTGTTCCTGCAGAAATGACAGACGTCCTCGGTCTCGCAGCGCTGGTTTTCGTCCTGGGCCTCAAGCACGGCCTGGATCCCGACCATCTCGTCGCCATAGACGGCTTCACGCGCTCCAGCCGCTCGCGATGGTGCGGACTCTTTTTCTCCCTCGGTCACGGCGTCGTCGTCACCTTGGTGGGCGTGGGGGTTGCTCTATTCGCGGCCGACTGGCAGCCGTCGGAATGGCTCGAGTACACCGGTGCGTGGATCTCGATCGCTGTACTCGTCGCGCTCGGGCTCGCCAATCTTGCGACTGCCTTGCGAACGGCGCCGGGACAGCCGGTCGCGCTAGCGGGCGTGCGGGCTCATTGGCTGCCCGAACGGCTCGCGCGTGCCAGCCATCCCGCGGTTATCGCAGCCGTCGGGGCAGCGTTCGCGCTGTCCTTCGACACGATCAGCCACGCGCTGGTCTTTTCCATGACCGGCGCGAGCTTGGCCGGATGGGAGTTCGCCGCCATCCTCGGTGTCGTTTTTACAAGCGGCATGGCGCTCACCGATGCTGCGAGCGGCCTCTGGGTCGCCCGGCTTGTCCGCGCAGCAGACCGGCGGGCTGCCACCGCGTCGCGCATCATGAGCATCGCCGTCTCCTTCCTCTGCCTGGTCCTCGCCGGACTGGGCGTCGCGAAGTACCCCGCGAACCTGGCGCCCGTCTTGAGCGCCGCGAGCTTCGCGGTCGTGCTTGGCGCGTATTTCGCAGCGCGGCACATGCGGCCGGTGCTACGATAGCGTTCCGCATACAGGAAGCGCTTTCTACATCATGGAACAAGCGGTCAACGCCAAGCCGCCGCGCGCGCGCCTTTCCTCGGTCGCGAACTCAATCCGCCTGATGACGTCGTTCTCGGGAGAAGAGGATGAGCTCGGCATCACCACGCTCGCGACGCGGCTGCGCCTCGCCAAGAGCACGGTGCATCGGCTCGCCACGACGCTGACGAGCGCCGGTTTCCTCGAACAGAACAGCGACACCGGCAAGTACCGCCTGGGTGTCGCGCTCTTCGAGCTCGGCGCGCTCGTCCGCCGGCGCATGGATGTAGCCAACGAAGCGCGGCCGAAGCTGCGTGAGCTGCTTGAGAAGACGGGCGAGACGGTCCAGCTCGGCATCATCGATCACTTCAGCGTGCTCTATGTCTATGAGATGGAGAGCAGGCACGCGATCCGCATGGCTGCGGCCGTGGGAGCACGCGCACCCCTGCACTGCACGGCGGTCGGCAAAGTGCTGCTCGCCTACCAGCCCGCCGATTAC
>JAFARH010000047.1 GCA_019245555.1 Betaproteobacteria bacterium | reverse complement strand
GTTCGCTGCGTGGCACGCCGAGCATGTCCATGATGACGAGTGCCGGCAGCGGGCCGGCGAACTCGGCGATGAAGTCGAACTCTTTCTTGTCGCCAATCCGGTTCAGCAGCCAGGCCGTGATGGCTTCCACGTTCGTCCGCAGGGCATGCATCGAGCGCACGTTGAACACCCGGCTGGCGAGTCGCCGCAGGCGCGTGTGCATCGGCGGATCGCGGAAGACCATCCAGAGCGTGAGGATGCGGATCAGCTCGGCCATCCGCGCCGCTTCGGCCGATGGCAGCGTGCCGAAGAAAGGCCGCAGTCGGTCCGATGACATGCGGTCGGTATCCAGGCAGACGCGCTTCACGTCTTCATAGCGCGTAAGTACCCAGGCCTTGAGGTGCGGGCTCCAATGCGCCGGCTCCTCGTCCCTCATCCGCTGATAGATCGGGAAAGGGTCAGCGAGAACGGCACGGTCGCTGGGGCGGTATTCCAGAGGCATGCTTTAGTGTAAGGGGGCGCTAACTTCGGTTCCGGTCACCGATTCCGTGACGCATCATTTGTTTGGTCGATCTACAAAAACCCTGTTGACTTATCAGGTGAAAAGCCTAGAATCGCATTTGTTGCATTGCACAAATACCCCAATTCATACCGACCAGGAGCTACTAATGTACGTGACACCGGAACAGATCCAGGCCGCGCAAAAGGCCAACGTAGAAGCGCTCCTCGCCGTAGCGAATGCCCAGTTCGCCGCGTTCGAGAAGCTGGCGAACATCAACGCGGGCGCCGTCAAGAGCGCCTTCGAAGACTCGATCGCCAATACCCGCGCCCTCCTCGGCGCGAAAGACGTGCAGGAGTTCGTGACGCTGCAGAACTCCTTCGCGCAACCGACGATCGAGAAGGCCATCGCCTACTCGAAGAGCGTGTATGAAGTCGCCACCGAGACCAACGCTGAGCTCAGCAAAGTCGCCGAGCGCCGCGTCGGTGAGTGGAACGAGAACTTCGTCAGCCTGCTCGACAAGGTCTCGAAGAACGCCCCCGCCGGCTCCGACGTCGCCGTCGCCGCGGTCAAGTCCATGCTGGCCGCCGCCAACTCGGCGTACGACAACATGAACAAGGTCGCGAAGCAAGCGACCGAGATCGCCGAAGCCAACGTTGCCGCCGCGACCGAGACCGTCAAGGGACTCGCGAAAGCAAAAAAGGTCGCCTAAGCGCCAAAAAGGGGAGGAAATCCAAGCCCCGATCTAGCGCGAAGCGCAAGAGCAAGAAGAAGTAACGAAGAGCCCCGGACCTCCGGGGCTTTTTATTTGTACGGAAAGCCTGCACCACTCACCTCTTTCTTCAGGCGCTCCATCGCTGGTGCAACCTGAGAAGGTTCGCCTCGCACGCCGAGCTCGACGTGGATGCGCTCGCCTTTCGCTCCCATCGACGGAAGGCTGAACACCTTCACGCCTTTGAACTCACCCTCGATCGTCTTCATGGCCTGGATTAGCTGGCTCTCGCCTGCCTCGTACACGAACATCGAGTCTTCCGCCCACTTCTGCGAATCGAAGCGGTCGCGATAGTAGGTATCGAGCACCCATTCGACCATCGGCCAGGCCATCTGCGGGAAACCGGGCACGAAGTGGTGATCCGCCACTGAGAAGCCAGCGATGCGGTTCACTGGATTTGGGATGATCTTTGCGCCCTGCGGGAACTCGCCCATCGCCAGGCGCTGCGGTGTGATTTCCTGGCCCGGCGCTTGGCCGGCGAATCGCGCCCGGATCTCGCGCTCCGCGTCGGGATGCAGCTTGAGCGGCACGCCGAGTGCCGCTGCCGCGCATTGGCGAGTGTGATCGTCAGGCGTTGCGCCGATGCCGCCGAATGAGAACACGACATCGCTCGACGCGAAGCTGCGCTTGAGTGCCTCGGTGAGGCGCACCGGATCGTCGCCGATGTAGTGCGCCCACCAGAGACGCAAACCGCGGTTGGCGAGCGCGCGGATCAGGAAGCTGAGGTGTTTGTCCTCGCGCTTCCCGACCAGCAATTCGTCACCGATGATGAGGGCGCCAAACACGCCCTGATTTTATGCGGCCTTCTTTGCCCAGCGCTCTAAATCTTCGAGACCGCCGATGTGTTTCCCGTTCACGAAGACTTGCGGCACCGTGCCGCGGCCGGTGATGGCGCCGACGACGCGCGAACGGTCGCTGTGGTTGAGCGAGATCTCGCTGTACTGGTGGCCGCGGTCTTTCAGCAGCTTCTTCGCGCGAGCGCAGTAGCCGCAGCCTTCGCGCGTGAGGATCGCCACCTGGTCAGGCTTCTTCGCGTTCGGGTTGATGTACTTGAGCATCGTATCGGCATCCGACACCTCGAAGGGGTCGCCGGGCTTTTCCGCCTCGAGGAACATCTTTTGGATCACGCCGTCCTTGACCAGCATCGAATAGCGCCACGAGCGCTTGCCGAAACCGAGCTCGCTCTTGTCGACGAGGAGGCCCATCTTCTCGGTGAACTCGCCGTTGCCGTCGGGAAGGAGCAGCAGGTTGCCGCACTCCTGCGTGCGCGCCCATTCGTTCATCACGAAGGCGTCGTTGACCGAGATGCAGACGATCTGGTCGACGCCGTTGGCGAAGAATGCGGGCGCGAGCTCGTTGTAGCGTGGCACGTGCGTCGAGGAGCAGGTCGGCGTGAAGGCGCCGGGCAGCGAGAACACCACCACCGTTTTGCCCTTGAAGATGTCGTCCGTCGTGAGCGGCTTCCAGTCGCTCTCGTTGCGGGCGCGGAATGTAACTTGCGGGACGCGTTGTCCCTCGCGGTTCTGCAGCACGGGTTGCTCCTGATCTACGAAAGGGGATGAGGCACTCTAGCGAGCGCCGTTCCCGTCGACCAATGATTTCTTTGTATCGGCCCGATAGGCGGCCAGCGCGCCCAGCAGGTAGTGAATGAACGCGAGGCCAAATACGACGGGCGCGAAGAAGCCCAGGATCGGCACGTAGGCGACGAGCGCGAGCAGGAAGCCCATCAGGTAGAGCGTGGCCCAGTTTTCCCTGAAGACATGTCTCATCTCAGCGGAGTCCGCGTGCTCGCCGAGCGCGTCATAGCGAAGCAGCCGCTGGTTCACCCACGCCAGGATGACGAGCGGGATCAGCGGCCACAGTGGCGGG
>JAFARH010000270.1 GCA_019245555.1 Betaproteobacteria bacterium | reverse complement strand
ATGGTGTGCGGCGAGCGACCTTTCATCGAGCCGACAGCATTTCGGGCCGACCGCTTCTGACATAATCCGCGCCGCGTGATCGTCGGCGTACCCAAGGAAGTAAAGACGCACGAGTACCGCGTGGGCCTCACGCCTACGTCGGTTCGTGAAGTTGTCGCCGCCGGTCATCAGGTCGTGGTGGAGACCAATGCCGGCGCCGGCATCGGCGCTGCTGACTCCGCCTATGAGAAGGCCGGTGCGCGCATTGGCGATCCATGGAAGGAAGGCGAGCTCATCGTCAAGGTAAAGGAGCCGCAACCGGCGGAGCGCAGGAAAATCGCCGAGCGGCACGTGCTCTTCACTTATCTGCATCTCGCTCCTGACCCGCAGCAGACGAAGGATTTGCAGGACTCGAAGGCGGTGTGCATCGCCTATGAGACGGTGACGCGCGCAGGCGGTGGTCTTCCGCTCCTCGCGCCGATGTCGGAAGTCGCCGGCCGCATGTCGGTGCAGGTCGGCGCGAGTTGCCTCGAGAAGGAGCGCGGCGGCATGGGCATCCTGCTCGGCGGCGTGCCCGGCGTGCCGCCGGCGAAGATCACCATCCTCGGTGCCGGCGTTTCCGGCTCTAGCGCCGCGCGCATGGCAGTCGGGTCGGGTGCGCGCGTATATATCTTGGACCGGTCGGTGGAAGTGCTACGGAAGATCGAGGCCGAGTTCGGCGCGCGCGCCGTCACGGTCCATTCGAGCCGCGACACGGTCGAGCAGCATGTGCTCTCCGCCGATCTCGTCATCGGCGCCGTGCTGGTTCCCGGTGCCGCGGCGCCAAAGCTCGTGAACCGAGAAATGGTGAAGGCGATGAAGACCGGCGCCGTCGTGGTCGACATTGCGATCGACCAGGGCGGCTGCTTCGAGACCTCGAAGCCGACCACGCACGCCGATCCGACGTACATCGTCGACGACGTGGTGCATTACTGCGTGACGAACATGCCGGGCGCGGTGCCGCGCACGTCGACCTATGCGCTCAACAATGCCACGCTTCCCTTCGTGCTCGCGCTCGCGAAAAAGGGATGGAAGAAAGCGCTCGCTGACGACGAGCACCTGCGCAACGGGCTAAACGTGGCGCGAGGCAAGATCACGCACCCCGAAGTCGCCGCGGCGCTCAATGCGCCGTATTCGCCACCAGCAGATTTCTTAAAGTAGCCGCCGCGCGCTCGATCTCGGCGCGTGTATTGAGGATGTCAGGGCAGAGGCGCAGGTATTCGCCGCGCACGTCGGTCTTGATTGCCTGCTTCCCGAGCGCTGCGCCGAGCCGCGCCGCGTTCTTGTTCTTCAGCGTGACGAAGGCGCCGTAATGCTTGTCCGCTCCAGTGACTTCCGGCAATAGCGAGGCAAGCAGCGCTTTCTGTTCCATCGAATAGGCGCGCAGCCGATCGATGCCGATCTCTAGCGTGAATTCCAGGCCGGCGAGCGCTTGGAAGCAGCCGAGCACCGGCGGCGTCGATTCGAGCCAGGCATCGCCGCCCGGACCGAACTCTGGCGGCTCGGGACGCAAATAGGAGAAGACGTCCTTCTTCGCAAACCGGCCAGTGTCGAGCGTGCGCATGCTGTCGACGAGGCCGGGGCGCACGTAGAGCCAGCAGGCGCCGGGCCCGCCGCGCAGATACTTATAGGAGCCGCCGATCGCGAAGTCGGCTTCGAGCGCCGCGAGGTCGAGCGGTATCACGCCGGCATGGTGATAGACATCGAGCAACACGAGCGCGCGCTTCGCGTGCGCATCGTGGATCAGCTTCGGCAGATGCTTCACCACCTCGCCCGTGCGGAACATGACGGTGGAGATGACGACGAGGTCCGCACCCTCGGCGGAGATTTCCTGCCACGGCGTGATCTTCAGCTCGATCTTCCCCTGCTCGCGATAGACGCGCAGGATGAAGTCGATCGAATCGAACTCGCCGTCGCTCGTTGCGACGCGTGGCTTGCCGGGCAATGCATTGAGTACCGCGCGTAATCCCTGCCCAGCGCTCGTCTTTGGCACGATGCAATCGGCTCGCGGTGCACCCACCAGCTTCGCCGTGAGGGCACGCCACTTGTCGCGTGTCTCGAGCCATAGATCCCATGCGCCGTCCATATCGCGGTACCAGGCGTCGACCCCGGTGCGCACATCCTCGGCCATGCGATCGGGCGGCCGGCCGAGCGAGTGGTTGGCCAGGTAGATTTCCTTGCGCGCAAGCGCGCGCGAGAAGCGCGGCCAGACGTTCGCCCGCAGCCAGTCCTCATCCAAGGTGTGTGCGGACATCGATCAGCTCGGGAAAGAGCACGACCTCGAGCGACTTGCGCAGGAACGCCACGCCGTCGGTGCCACCGGTGCCGCGCTTGAAGCCGATCACGCGCTCGACCGTCTTCACATGGCGGAAGCGCCAGAGCTGGAAGTTCTCCTCGACGTCGACGAGCTTCTCGCACATGTCGTAGGCGTCCCAGTGCGTCTTGGGGTCGTCGTAGATCGCCTTGAAGACCTTCACCACACCGGGATGCGGCTCATAGGGCTGGGCCCAGTCGCGCTCGATCCGTTCCTTCGGCACTGGCATGCCCCGGCGGCCGAGATGACGGAGGTATTCGTCGTACAAGCTCGGCGCGTTCAGCAGTTTCTCCAGGAACCCTCGTATGCGCTCGTCATGCTTATAGAGCTCGAGGCGCCGGGGATTCTTGTTGCCCAGCAGGAACTCGATGGCGCGGAACTGGAACGACTGCAGGCCGGAGGCGGGGCCGAGCACGTCGCGGAATTCCAAATATTCGGACGGCGTGAGCGTCTCGAGCACGCCCCACTGCTCGAAGAGCTGGCGCTGGATCTGCTTCACGCGCGCGAGGATCTTGAAGCACGGCGGCAGGTTGTCGGCTTTCACGTGCTCGGTCGCCGCGGCGAGCTCGTGGATCATGAGCTTCATCCAGAGCTCCGCCGTCTGGTGCTGGATGATGAACAGCATTTCGTCGTGGTGCTGCGAGCGCGGCCGCTGCGCAGCGAGCAGCACGTCGAGCGCTAGGTAGCCGCCATAGGATGTGTCTGACGCGAGTGCGGTGATGATTCCAGGATCGTCTTTCGACATGCTCCCTATAATGCCACCCCTATGCTCAAACTCTGCGGCTTCCATATCAGCAACTACTTCAACAAGGTGCGGATTGCGATGCTCGAGAAGGGCGTCGCCTTCGAGCTCGACCCGACCTGCAAGCCGTCACAGCAGGAGGATTTCCTCGCGCGCACGCCGATGGGCAAGGTGCCGTTCGTAGAGATCGACGGCGCGCAGCTCAGCGAGTCGCAGGTTATCTGCGAATGGCTCGAGGACGCGTACCCGCAGAAGCCGCTCTATCCGCGCGATCCGCTCGAGCGGGCGAGGGTGCGGGAGCTGATTGCGATTCTCGAGCTGCACGTCGAGCTCGTCGCGCGCCGCATGTATGGACAGGTGTTCTTCAACCAGCCGGTAAGCGACAGCGCCAAGCAATCCGTCGAGAAGGACCTGATCAAGGGTGTGCGCGCCCTTCGAGCGCGCGCCAAGTTCGACCCGTACATCGCCGGCAGCCAGCTCACGCTCGCCGACTGCGCCGCGTTTTGCCACCTGCCGCTCGTCTCGCTTGCGACAAAGCACGGCTTGGGCAAGGACCTGCTGGGGTCGATGCCGCAGATCAAGGACTATCTCAAGATGCTCGGCGAGCGCCCGGCCTTCAAGGCGGTGAACGACGACCGCAAGGCCGCGCAAGCGGCGATGAAAGCCGCGTGAACGCGGCACATGAATATTTTCGGTACCTCGTCACGCTGACGGCGGTGCTCGATCCCTTCCTCGCGATCCCGATTTTCATCGGCGTCACGGCTTCGAGCGATGACCATGCGACGCGCCGCCTGGCGAACGTCGTTACGCTGACGGTGTTCTGCGTGCTCGCCGGCGCGGTATTTCTCGGCGAGGCGATACTTAAAATAATGGGTGCGAGCCTCGAAGCGTTCCAGGTCGGCGGCGGGTTGGTGCTGCTTTTGATGGCGCTCGCCATGCTGAACGCGCAGACGGGCGAGATGCGCCAGACACAAGTCGAGGCGGAAGAGCTGCGCGCTGGCGAAGTCTCGGGCGTGGTGCCGCTCGCCGTGCCGCTCCTCGCGGGCCCCGGCGCGATCAGCACCTCGATCATCGCGGGAGAGCAGGGCGGCACGACGCACAAGATCGTGCTCACGCTCTGCGTGCTGCTCGTCTGCGCCGTTCTCTGGGGCATGCTGCATGCGGCGCACGCCGTGGGCGAGCGCATCAGCAAGACCGGCCTGAATGTAGCAACGCGCCTGCTTGGCTTGCTGCTTGCCGCCATCGCGATCCAGACGATGGCCGAGGGCCTGCGCCGTCTCTTCCCGGGCCTCGTCGCCTAAAGCGACATTGGGTTGCGCGGCGGCCGCTCCTGCAGGATGTCTTCCATGCGCGCGCCGATTGCGCCTTTGATGCGCGGGTGCGTCAGGATGTAGAAGCGGTTTTCCTTTACCGCCTGCACGACCGCCTTGGCGACATCGTCGGCCGAGAGGCGGCCGGAAGAGACTGCTTTCCTGAGCATCTGCTGGCGCGCCAGCATTTCTTTCGTCTTAACTGTCGCCTCGAGCCCCGCTGGTCGATTGCGCTCCGAATCGGCGATCCCGGTCGGAACGTAGGCCGGGCACAGCACCGAGACGCCGACGGCCGAGCTGCGCTCGCGCAGCTCATGGTGCAGAGTCTCGGAGAGCGTGACCACTGCATGCTTCGTCACGTTGTAGGCACCGGAACCCGGTGGGCTGATGATGCCCGCGACCGACGCGGTATTCACCACATGGCCTTCGTTGCGCTTCATGAGGCGCGGCACGAAGCTGCGCACCCCATGGATCACGCCCCACAGGTTCACGCCGAGGATCCATTGCCAGTCGCCGAGGCTCGTTTCCCACGTCGCACCAAGCGGCGAGACGCCGGCGTTGTTGCACACCACATGCGCGCCGCCGAGCTCCTTTTCCGCGAGCTCGGCGAAGGCCTCGACTTCCTGTGCCTTGGAGACATCGAGCTTCATGGCTACCGCCGATACGCCCTTCGCTTCGATCGCGGCGAATACATCGCTGGTGTCCGCGACGTCGCCAAGCGCTACGTTCATGCCCTCGTCGGCGAAGGCGAGCGCCATCGCGCGGCCCAGGCCGCTCGCCGCACCGGTGACTGCGACGACTTTTCCCTTCAGCTCTTTCATTGGCGCTCCAGCCAGTCTGCCGCTTCGCGCCACAGGCTATCGCGAAAGCGCTCGCGGAAAAAGCCGAAGTGGCCGATCGAATCGACGCCGAGCTCGCGCGGCGCGAGCCGGCGAGTTTCCCATTTTGAATTGGGATAAAGGCGGCCGAGTGCCTCGACCGCCGGCAGCGGCGCGAACGCGTCGTCGCTGATCGCGTAGGCACGAAAGGGCGCGCGCACCTTCGCGTACTTTTGCTCTACGCCGAGCGCGCCGACGAGATACTTGGGATTTCGGCACCACGCGGCCCATTCATGCGCGACGCCGGGCGGCAGATCCTCGCCGAAGCCCAGGCGCGAGCCCGGAAAGTAGCCGAAGAGCTTGGTGGCGCCGTCGAGTGCGAAGTGCGTGGTCGGCCACATCCAGAGCTTTCCGAGCGCTGGCCAGTTGCCCCAGTAGCCGCTCTGCGAGCCGACTAGGAGCGCGCCGCGCACGCGAGCAAGGTCCGGCAACAGTCCGAGCGCCTGGCCACCGAAGCTGTGTCCTACCACGAGCACATCGCTCGAGAGATGCTGGAAAGCCGCAGCCGCATCCAGCAGCGCCCAATCGCGCATGCGCGCTTCCATCTTTCGCAGGTCGCCGTCCTTCGAGCGGCCGATGCCGCGGTAGTCGAAGGTGAGGACGCTGAAGCCGCGCTCGGCGAGATAGGTCGCGAATTTCGCGTAGTAGGACTGCGGCACACCGGTCGCCGGCATGATCAGTACTGGCCGATCACTCGAACCGAAGGTCGCGGCGCCGATCCGATAGCCGTCCGATGCGGTGAGCGTTATCTCCACGAGTTCCAGAGGAGCGAAGCGCCGCCAACGAGGATCAGTCCTTCCATGAAGAGCACGTGCAGGTGCGCGTGCATGCGGTTCACGAGCCATGCAGCGATCGCGCTGCCGGGAATCGTCGCCACGCCGACTACGACGCCGGTGATGAAGGTTTGCTCATCCAGCAAAGACAAGCGCTGGAAGAGCGCGGCCTTGCACAGGTCGAGCACGATGCTGATCATCGCGTCGGTCGCGAGCACGGCGGGACCGATCATGCCGGTGCCGAGGAGGAGCGAGATCATGATCACGCCCACGCCGCTCGCTACACCGGTCGCGAGACCGAATACGCCCGAGCCCACGCCAAGTCCCGTCCGGCCGAGCGCAATCTGGCGATGGTTCAGCCACCGGCGAAGCGGCACCGACAGGATCACGACGACGCCGAGCACCGTGCCGACGGTACGCGCATCGAGCACGCTGTAGATCCAGGTGCCGAGCACGAGGAAGGGCAGCGCACACGCAAGAACCAGCGTGAGCGTCGAGCGCTGCAGGTGCTGACGATAGAACCAGAAGCGACCGCCGTTGATGATCGCGCCTGCCACGGCGAGCACGGGGATCACCGCCTTGACGCCAATGAACGGTGCGAGCCCCGCCGTGAGGATGATGCCGGTGCCGAAGCCGCCGAGGCCGCCGACGAT
>JAFARH010000203.1 GCA_019245555.1 Betaproteobacteria bacterium | reverse complement strand
TAGAGCGCGCAGGCGCGTCGACGGACTCAAAATCCGCCGGTGGCAACACCATGAGAGTTCGAGTCTCTCTTCCGGCACCATAGGAGAAACAGCAGGTTAGGCGCGTCGACCTTTGAAATTAGCAGGTCGGCCGGTGTGCATTTTCTTGGCGTCCGTAGCTGCTTTTCTGGGTAAATCTAGGACGCTCGCCTCTCTAGTTTCATAGAGCGCGCAGGCGCGTCGACGGACTCAAAATCCGCCGGTGGCAACACCATGAGAGTTCGAGTCTCTCTTCCGGCACCAGTCAGGCAACGTCAGGACCGTTTACCTAGGGGAAATCCTCGCTGGACAGAGGGGGGTGCCCGGCGTAGGCTTTTTGCGAATACGTGGGGATAAACAGCGGACGGGAGGGGTCATGGCGAAGGCGCAGGTAAGGGTTCTGCCTTCGGCGAAAAACACGGTGATGGTGGTCGACGACCAGTCGACCGGCCGCGCCATTCTCGAGCAGGTGGTGCGCAGCCTGGACGAGCGCGTCCAGGTCGAGGGCTTTGCCCGTCCGGTCGATGCGGTCGTCTGGGCGACGCGCAATATCTCCGACCTGGTGCTGGTCGATTACATGATGCCGGACATGGACGGCATCGAGCTCGTGAAGCGCCTGCGCGCGCTGCCCGGCTACGAGCATGTGCCGATGGTGATGGTGACGGTGCACGACGATCGCAAAGTGCGCTACGCCGCGCTCGATGCGGGCATCACGGATTTCCTCACCAAGCCCGTTGATGCTCGCGAGTGCCTGGCGCGCTGCCGCAACCTGCTCACGTTACGCCGTCAGCAACTCGCACTGGAGGATCGTCGGCGTCTCCTCGAGCACATGGTCGAGGACGCGACGCGCGACGTACGCGAGCGAGAGAAGGAAACCCTATTGCGCCTGGCCCGCGCGGGCGAGTTCCGCGACGAAGAGACTGGCTACCACCTGATCCGCATGTCGCGCTACTCGCGACTCATCGCCAATGCGATCGGCCTCGATCACGATGAAGCGGAAACCATCGAGCTCGCCGCGCCGCTTCACGACATCGGCAAGATCGGCATCCCAGATCAAATCCTGCTCAAGCCAGCCAAGCTCGACGCCGCGGAGTGGGAAGTCATGCGACGCCATCCCGTCATCGGCCACGAGATCTTGAAGGGCAGTGCATCGAAATACGTGCGCATGGGTGCGCTCATCGCACTCGGCCACCACGAGAAATACGACGGTTCCGGTTACCCCAACGGGCTCGTCGGCGACCACATTCCGCTCTGCGCGCGGATTGTCGCAATCGCCGACGTCTACGACGCGCTCACCTCGGTGCGTCCGTACAAGAAGGCCTGGCCAAGCGAGCAAGCGCTCGAATACGTGTCCACCCAGGCTGGCAAGCACTTCGATCCGCGTCTCGTCGAAGCGTTCGGCGCGATGAAGAGAGAAGTCATTCAGACCCAGAACGAATGGCGCGACCCGCCGCAACCGCACTAACGCCGGGCTGGCGTGGCGCCGTGGTGCGCGCTCGTGCGCATCTCGCTGCACGTCCGGACACTGAGCATGAGCAGGCGTTAGTTCGTCTCGTGCTCGGAGTTCTGATTCTTGGTTACCTTGTGCTTGCCACGGGTGTCCAGCAGTTCGAGCCGACCGTACTGATGATGGCCGTGTATCTGGCGTTGGCGATCGCAATTTTCATGCACATCCTTGTAGCGCCGGCCACATCGCCGGCCCGGAGAGTCTTCGCCGCATTGGTCGATATCGGGACGCTTACTTGGCTCATGGCGTTCATCGGAGAGAGTGCGGCGCCACTTTTCCTGATCTACGTCTGGGTCACATTGGCGAACGGGTTCCGATTCGGCGCCGGCTACCTGCTTATGTCGCTCGGCATAAGTGTGGCGGGGTTCTTGACCGTGCTGTGGACGAATCCGTTCTGGAAGGGTCACTTGGCGGTCGGATATGGCCTGCTCGTCGGTTTCATCGTCCTTAGCCTTTACGTTCGCTCGCTAGTAACAAAGCTGTTCGATGCATTGGCGTATGCGGAGGCTGCTAACCAAGCAAAGCGTCGTTTTATCTCGGTAGTGAGCCACGAAATGCGGACGCCACTCAATGCCATCATTGGCATGTCGGACCTGTTGCGCGACACAACGCTCAGCCGAGAGCAAGCCGATATGTTGCAAACGCTGCGCAGTTCGTCGCGCGTTATGCTCAGTTTGGTCGAAGACGTGCTCGACTTCTCGAAGATCGAGGCCGGCAAACTTGTACTGGAAAAGACCGACTTTGACCTGCATGCGCTCGTGAACAGCACGTGTCGCATCCTCGCCGCACAGGCTCAGGCAAAAGGTCTGGATTTCGTCGTTTCGATCATGCCGGAAGTGCCGCCGGCGCTGCGAGGCGACCCGCATCACTTGCGTCAGGTGCTCATCAATCTCATCGGTAATGCGATGAAATTTACCGAGCATGGAAGCGTGACCGTGCACGTTTCCGCACAGGGCGAGACGACCAACGCGGTGCGCCTCAAGTTCTCGATTCGCGACACCGGGATGGGCATCGCACCCGAGGCCCAAGCTAAGATCTTCGATAGCTTTACGCAAGCGGACCAGTCAACGACTCGCCGGTTCGGTGGAACCGGTCTAGGCACCACTATTGCGAGGCAATTGGTCCGCCTCATGGGCGGCAATATTGGCCTTGAGAGCGCCGTGGGCCTAGGCAGTACGTTCTGGGCGGAGATCGAGTTTGAGAAGCAACCGGAGCGCGCCGAGGCGGGTACGGGCGAACTTGCGGGTGCGCGCGTCCTGATGGTCGGTTTCCCAGTGGGCGAGCATCAGCCACTCGAACAAGCACTGTCTGGGTGGGGCGCGGCGGCAG
>JAFARH010000311.1 GCA_019245555.1 Betaproteobacteria bacterium | reverse complement strand
TAGCGTCCATTGAGGTAGGGCTTGAGCGCTGCGTAGATGGTGCGATTCACCGGCGCCTCGAGGCCGACTTCCGCGCTCATGCGCACCACGCCACCACACAGCCAGGGCGCCTCGAGCGGCTTGCCGGCCTCGAGGTCGTGCTGCATGGAGGTCTTCATGTCGGCGTGCAGGCCATCGAGGAATTTCATCCGATCGGCGATGAAGTCGTCACCCAGGCGTACGCCGCGCTTGCGCCCGAGACGCCAGGCCTCGGTCGCCGCCGCCTCGAAGGTGGCGCGAAGCTCGGGATCCGAGCGGCACACGCCGACCGCCTGGCGCGACATGCTGGTGACACCGGAAAGGGCGGCAAGGAAGACGAATTTCTCCCAGCGCGCTCGCTCGATGTCTTCCGCCTGCTCGATGTTGATGCCGGCAGCCTTGCAGGCAGCCACGAATTGATCGGCGCCGGCGCCGACCTGCAAGCGCTGCATCGCACCTGTGTGTGCAATGGTGCCGGGCGCTTTGATGCTGGTGGCGATGTAAGCGACGCCGGGCAGCACGTGCTTGTTGCCAATCACACGCGCGAGGATCTCCGACGCTTCGACCCCGTTCTGGAACGGGATGACTAGCGTGCGGTCATGAAGCATCGGCTTGAGTTGCTGCGCAGCGGATTCCACGTCGCCGAGCTTCACGCAGAACATGACGAGATCGACGGGGCCGATCTCCGCCGAACGCTCATGCAGCAGCGGCTTCGGCAGATGCACATTGCCTGCGCCGCTCTCTACTTTCAGCCCGTGCTCGCGCATCGCACGCAGGTGTGCACCGCGCGCGATGAAGTGAACTTCGTTTCCGGCTGCGGCGAGGCGGGCGCCGAAGTAACCCCCGACGCCGCCCGAGCCAAAAATCGCTACACGCATGACTAAATCAGGGACGTACCACGTTTATCGATGAAAACCGTGGTCTGTCCCTGGTTCTTAGTACCTGTAATGGTCCGACTTGTACGGACCCTGCTTCGAGACGCCGATGTAGCTCGCCTGCTCGTCCGAGAGCTCGGTGAGCTGCGCGTTCAGCGTCTTGAGCTGCAGGCGCGCCACCTTCTCGTCGAGCTGCTTCGGCAGGATGTAGACGCCGATCGGGTAGTTCTTGTTGTTGGTGAAAAGCTCGATCTGCGCAAGCGTTTGGTTGGCGAACGAGGAGCTCATCACGTACGACGGATGGCCGGTGGCGCAGCCAAGGTTCACCAGGCGCCCTTCGGCCAGCATGATGATGCGCTTGCCGTCGGGGAAGATGACGTGGTCGACCTGCGGCTTGATGTTCTCCCACTTGTACTTCTTGAGCGACGCGATGTCGATCTCGTTGTCGAAGTGGCCGATGTTGCACACGATGGCGTTGTTCTTCATCCGCTTCATGTGGTCGTGCGTGATCACCTGGAAGTTGCCGGTCGCAGTGACGAAGATGTCGGCCTTGTCGGCCGCGTAGTCCATCGTCACGACGCGATAGCCTTCCATCGCCGCCTGCAGCGCGCAGATCGGATCGATCTCGGTCACCCACACTTGCGCGAGAAGGCCGCGCAGCGCCTGCGCCGAGCCCTTGCCCACCTCACCGAAGCCGGCGATGACGGCGACCTTGCCGGCGACCATCACGTCGGTCGCGCGCTTGATGCCGTCGACGAGCGACTCGCGGCAGCCGTATATGTTGTCGAATTTCGACTTGGTCACCGAGTCGTTGACGTTGATTGCCGGGAAGAGGAGGCGCTTTTCCTTCGCCATCTGGTACAGGCGATGCACGCCGGTGGTGGTCTCTTCCGTGACGCCTTTGATGTCCTTCGCCATCTCGGTGTACCAGCTTGGGTTGCGCTTCTTGATCGCGGCGAAGAGGTATTCCTCTTCCTCGCTTTTCGGATTGGAGATGAGCGACGGATCCTTCTGCGCGCGCTGTCCGAGGTGAACCAGGAGCGTGGCGTCGCCGCCGTCGTCCAGGATCATGTTCGGACCCTTACCGTTGCCGAATTCGAAGATCTTGTGCGTGAACTCCCAGTACTCTTCCAGCGACTCGCCCTTGTAGGCGAACACCGGCGTGCCGGACGCGGCAATGGCGGCGGCGGCGTGGTCCTGGGTCGAGAAGATGTTGCACGATGCCCAGCGCACGTCGGCGCCGAGCGCCTTCAGCGTCTCGATCAGCACCGCGGTCTGGATCGTCATGTGGAGCGATCCCGCGATGCGTGCACCCTTTAGCGGCTGCTTTGACGCGTACTCCGCACGGATCGCCATGAGCGCCGGCATCTCGGACTCGGCGATGGCGATTTCTTTCCGCCCCCAGTCCGCGAGGCCGAGGTCGGCGACGCGAAAATCGGAGAACTTCGAATCGGCTGCTTTCATGAACGAGCTCCTGTGTTGGCGGGGCCCCAAAAGCGAAGCGCCCGCATCGTTTCCAATGCGAGCGCCGTTGAATTTAGCTGAGCCTGATCCCCACTTCGTGAGAACGCAACGCTCCTCAGCGGCGTGGATTATCTCAGGAATCGCTGAACGTGATCAACCCCATGCCCGTGGTCATCGGCGCGTAGTAATGGCGGTGCACTCGCTTGCCGTGCGCCGCGCCGCGCATGGTGAGCCACATGATGAGCTCTACCGCCTCGGCGCCGGCGTCTTGCATGATCTTCTGGTGCGTGATTCCCGCGAGGCTTTCGGGGTCGCTCTCGAGCTGATCCATGAACCACTGGTCGAAGCTTTCGTTCATGAAGCCGAAGCGCTTGCCCTGCAGCTGGTGCGACATGCCGCCGGTACCCATCACCACAACCCGCGCGTCGCCTGAAAAGGCCTCCACTGCGGAGCGAATGGCTTGCCCTAGGCGATAGCAACGTCGCGCCGTCGGCAGCGGATGCTGGATCACGTTTACCTGCAACGGAATGGCGCGCACGGGCCACGAGTTTCCAGCGTGCGGGAAGCAGAGGTTCATCGGCACCAGGAAACCGTGCTCGACCGCGAGCTCCTGGCAGATGGTCAGGTCAAACTCATGCTCATAGACAAGCGACTCGGCCAAGTGGGTCGATAGCTCCACATCGCCAGCGACCGTTGGCAAAGGCCGAGTGCCGAATCCTTCGTCGCCGATCGCGTAACTCTCAGCGACGCCGAGCGCGAAGGTGGGGTACTTATCGAAGCTGAAGTCCGCGACATGGTCGTTGTAGACCACGATTGCCACATCCGGCTTGATTTTCGCCAGCCATTCGCGGACGGGAATGTAGGCGTCGAAGAGCGGCTTCCACGCGGGCTCCTGCGTGCGATTGCGATCGACGACCGGGCCGACGGAAGGTACGTGCGAGAGACCGATGCCGCCGACAATGCGTCCCATTACCTTGCGTCGCTGATCTTGCGCGTCGAGAGGAACTGCGCGTAGGTCTCGCCGCGCATCTGGGCACCCATCTGGTAGAGGCCGTTGCCGGTGGCGGAGCCGAGCTTGAGCATCGAGTAGATGTTCATGCCGGCGTCGATCAGTCCTTGGAAGTCGCGCTTTCGGATGAGCGCCTTCTCGGCCTCGGTCAGGCCGAAGCGCGACATGAAGGCTTCTTCGTCGCGCTTGAAGGCATCGCGCTCCTGCGGCGAGCAGAGCGCTTCGCAGAGCTTGTTCAGCCGCCGGCCGCGCCGCGATAGGCGCAGGTCGAACACCGAGGTGTCGGCGATTGCGCCTGTTACTTGTCGCCCCATACTTCGCGGGCGGTGTCGATGCAGAGCTTGAGCTTCGCACGCTCCTCTTCGACGCTGAGATTGTTGCCGTGGTGCGTGCTGGAGAAGCCGCACTGCGGCGAGAGGCACAGGTTCTCGAGCGGCACGACCTTCGAGGCCTGCTCGATGCGACGCTTGAGCACGTTCTTTTTTTCGAGCTCGGGGACCTTGGAGCTGACCAGTCCGAGCACCACGCGCTTGCCCTTGGGCACGTAGCGCAGCGGCTCGAAACTGCCCGAGCGATCGTCGTCGAACTCAAGGAAGAATCCGTCGACGTCGAGCTTCGAGAAAGCGGTCTCGGCCACGTAATCGTAGGAGCCGCTGGCGAGCCAGGTGCTCCTGAAGTTGCCGCGGCAGGTATGGATGGCGACCGTCATGTCATCGGGCACGTCGCGCACCGCGGCGTTGACCGCCTCGGCGTAGACCGCCACGTCCCTCTTCGGATCGTCGCCGAGCTTGCGGAAGGTCTCCTGCACCTTCGGGTCGCCGAACATGGCGATGGTGGTGTCGTCGATCTGCAGGTAGCGGCAGCCCGCCTTGTATAGGTCGGCGATTTCCTCGCGATAGCACTGCGCGAGGTCATCCCAGAAGTTGTCGATGTTCGGGTAGGTCTTCTTGATCGACTCGCGGTCGCCGCGCGCATGCAGCATTGCGGGCGAGGGCATGGTGAACTTTGGCGTGCCCTTCTTCACCACGGACTTCAGGAATTCGAAGTGCGGCACCATGCTCGGCTTGGTGCGCTTCAGCTTCCGCTTGACGAACATCGTCGGCGGCTTCGCCTCGACGCCCTTGAACTGCACGCCGTGGTACGAGTCGCCTTCGCGCAACAGCTCGATGCCATCGAAGCCGGCGATGAAATCGATGTGCCACCAGTCGCGGCGGAACTCGCCGTCGGTAATGGACGAGAGGCCGAGATCCTCCTGCAGCTTCACGACATCGCGGATCAGCCGATCTTCAGCTTCCTTGAGCTTCGCCGCGGACGCCTTGCCAAAGCGCACCTGCTCGCGCATGTCGTGGAGCTCGTGCGGCCGGAGCAGGCTGCCGACATGATCAGCGCGGAAAGGAGCACGCATGCTTAGGCCGTTGCCGCCGCCTTGCTACGCCAGCCTTCGTGGTACGTGGTCTGCGCCTGTTTACTGTAGGGCGCCGGGCTGACGATGGCGCGGATCTCGATTTGCTTGTGGCGCTCGACGGTGGGCTTCTTCGTGCCGCCGCCTTCCTCGCCCCACAGGATCTTCACTTCGGTGCCGAGCGCGACATCCGGATCGACGATTCCGAGCGAGAGCATCGAGCGCTCGTTGTAGCTGTAGCCCGTGAACATGTTGAGGCCGACTTGCTTGCCGCCGAGCAGCACCTTGTCGTACGAGGCCGAGGTGTAGTTCGAGAGCGGCAGGTCGATGAACTTGTACGGGTCGCCTTTCTCGAGCATCGAACGCCAGACCTTCACCACGTCGTCCGCGTTCCACGCGAAGGTTACTTTCTTCCGGTGCGGCTTGCCGGCCATCTTCTGCAGCGCTTCCTTTCCGATGAAGTCGTGGTCGAACTTGATGAAGGGGCCGTAGCCCATCTCGTAAGGCGTGACGTAGTAGTCCTCGATGCGAGTCGAGTTCATGCTCCCGCCCATCGAGCCGGTCGCTTCGTAGCTATTGGCCGGCAACCACTCGCGGTATTTCTTCATCTTCTCGCCCGTGTACACCGCAGGTAGCGGCGAGGGGATCCAGCCGGACTCGCAGGTATTGGTCGCGTAGGCGCGAGCGCCGACTTCCTTCAGGTCGAAATCTCTTCCGGCGGCGACGATGGCCGCGCGGATCTTCTCGCGCTCGGCGTACGGGCCCCAGATCTCGAGGC
>JAFARH010000247.1 GCA_019245555.1 Betaproteobacteria bacterium | reverse complement strand
GCGGACGTCGTGACTAGGCTCGAGATATCCACGCCGGCGCCGCGCAGCTGTACGAAGCCATAGATCACGTAGAGCGCAAGGCTCACCACGTCTTCGACGATTCGCGGCCAGTCGCGTCCCATGAGCGGCAGGACCAGGCGGAAAGCGGCGAAGCACGCAAGCCGGATGAGGGCGATCGCCGACACGATGCGCGAGATGGTGTTCACCACCGCGGCGGCGCCCGGTACGAACGAATCGAGCGCGACCGCCGCAGCCTGTCCGACGACGCCCGCGAGGAATACCCAGAGCGTGTTGAGGTAGATGTTGCGCTCGTAAGGCCGGAAGCGAATCAGCACCATTGCGAGCACGAGCGCGAGCAAGATGAGCCAGGCGACCTCGGAATACAGCAGTGCGGTCGCGGAATAGTGCCCGTTCATCAGAACCTGATCCGCCCGATCAGCATGTCGCGCCACATCACCCAGTCACCCATGAAGCTGTAGAGCGGGTAGGTAAACGTAGCAGGGCGGTTCTTCTCGAAAAAGAAGTGTCCGACCCAGGCAAGCGCATAGCCCGCCAGCAGGCCGGCCAGAAGCCACCAGAAATTCAGCGTCGAGAAGCTGTGAAGTACTGCCGCCAGCCCGAGCGTGGTCCCAACGAAGTGCAGGCGACGGCACGTCGGGTGTGCATGTTGCGATAGATAAAACGGGTAAAAGTCGCCAAAACTCCGGTACATGGCGCGATTCTACCGGTCTGGAACAATGCGCTCCGCGGCGGGTCGGAGGAGCTAGTGGCAAAAATCCTCATCGCCGACGATCACCGCGCCAACCGCGATGCGCTGGCCGCGCTTCTCGAGACCGTCGGGCACTACGTCCTGACGGCCGGGGACGGCAACCAGGCGCTCAACCTTGCACGGGACAACCGCCCGGAGCTCGTGATCTCCGACGTCCTGATGCCGCAGATGGACGGCTACGAGCTTGCGCGGCGCCTAAAGCTCGAGCCCGCGACCTCGGGCATCAGCGTGATGTTCTATACGGCCTATTTCGGCAGCCAGGACGCGAAACAATTGGCGAACTCGCTCGGCGTCGCGCGGGTTCTTGTCAAACCGTCCGATAACGACGTCATCCTGAAGGCCGTCGAAGAGGTGCTGGCCACCCGGCCGGCAGCGCCGGCGTCGAGTACCGGCGACCTGGATCGCGATCACCTGAGGCTGATGGTCGACCAGCTGCTGGAAAAGACCGGCGCGCTGGAGGCCCAGCAGAAGCGCGTCGAGCGCCTGAATCGCACGCTTGCGACGCTCTCGGCGATCAATGCCCTCATCGTGCGCGCCTACGACCGCCAGGCGCTGCTCGAGGAAGCGTGCCGTATTGCGGTGGAGAAGGGCGGCTTTCGCCTCGCGGCCATCGGCCTCGCCGATGCAAATCGGCAACTGACGCTCGCCGCCCGCGCCGGCGAGGGCAATCCCGACCGCGAGCTCGAGCGGTTGCGGCCGGGCACGCAGGCCATGATCTGGAACGATGTGCAGGCGGGCTCTTACGTTGCGCTACCCCTCATCACCAACGACGAGGCGGCGGGCGTGCTCCTGCTCTACGCGCGCGTCCGCGACTTCTTCGATGACGAGGAGATGCGGCTGCTGCACGAGCTCGCGGGCGATATCTCGTTCGCGCTGCATCATCTCGACCAGAAGGCGAGGATGGATTACCTCGCGTACCACGATTCGCTCACCGACCTGCCGAACCGGAGCCTCTTCACCGATCGCATGACGCAGGCGCTGAATGCCGCGCGGCGGGAGAAGCGCTTCGCCGCGGCGGTGTTCGTCGACGTCGAGCGCTTCCGCATGGTGAACGAGACATTCGGGCGCAAGGCCGGCGACGATCTCTTGCGCACGATCGGAACGCGGCTGCGCGCGGCAGCGCGTGAGCAGGACACGGTTGCGCGCATTGGTGCCGATCACTTCGCCATCGCGGTCGCGCCGTTCGACCGCCCCGGCGACACGACGCATTGGGTGATCGACCGGCTCGACCAGGCCTTCGCCCAGCCGATCGCGGTCGATGGCGTAGAGCTCCGCATCGCGCTCAAGGTCGGCGTCGCGGTGTTTCCTGCAGACGGCGAATCGACCGAGTCACTCTGCGCGAACGCCGAGACCGCGCTCAACAAGGCGAAGGAGGCGAATCAACGCTACCTCTTCTACGCGCCGGAAATGAATGCGCGCGTCGCCGAATCGCTCGACATGGAGAACCGCCTGCGGCGCGCGCTGGAAGAGGGGCGCCTCGGCCTGCATTACCAGCCGAAGATCGACGTGAAGACGGGCGCCATCGCCGGGCTGGAAGCGCTCATCCGCTGGACCGATCCGGAGCTCGGCTCGGTGCCGCCGTCTCGCTTCGTGGGCCTGATGGAAGAGACCGGCATGATCCTCGCCGCCGGTCGCTGGGCGTTGCGCCAGGCTGCGGCCGATATCCGCCATTGGCAATCGCTCGGCATGGAAGTGCCGCGCATCGCAGTCAACGTATCGGCGATCCAGCTCCGCCAGCACGATTTCGTCGACTCGGTGCTGGAGGCATTGCACGAAATGGGAGGAAACGAGGCGGACTCGGGCAGGCCGCTCCTCGACCTCGAGATCACCGAGAGCGTGCTCGTCGACGACATCGAGGCGAGCACCCGGAAGTTGCAGACACTACGCCGCGCCGGCATCGAAGTCTCCGTGGACGACTTCGGCACTGGGTACTGCTCACTTAGCTACCTCGCGCGCCTTCCGGTCGACACACTGAAGATTGACCGCAGCTTCGTCGTGCGCATGCGGGACGCGGGTTACCCGCGCAATATCGTCGCCATGATCGTTTCGCTCGCGCACACGCTGGGGCTCAAGGTGATCGCTGAGGGCGTCGAGGACGACGCGCAAGTGCATCTGCTGAAGGAACTCGGTTGCGACCAGATCCAGGGCTACTTCATTAGCGTCCCGCTGCCCGCGCAGCAGATCGAAAGCCTGCTTCGTCCTGGCGCCGAGCATCAGCTCCGGCGTCGGATCGCTGCCGCCTAGCTACATGTTCGGGTAGTTCGGCCCGCCACCGCCTTCGGGCGCGACCCAGACGATGTTCTGCGTCGGGTCCTTGATGTCGCAGGTCTTGCAGTGCACGCAGTTCTGCGCGTTGATCTGCAGGCGCGGTTTCGTATCGACATCGACGAACTCGTAGACGCCAGCAGGACAGTAACGCTGTTCGGGCCCCGCGTATTTGTCGAAGTTCACTTTCACCGGTACCGTCGGATCCTTCAGCGTCAGGTGCGCGGGCTGGTCTTCGCCATGGTTGGTGTTCGAGAACGAGAGGTCGGTCAACCGATCGAAGGTCAGCTGCCCATCGGGCTTTGGATACTGGATCGGCTGCGACTCGCTCTTCGGTTTGAGCGTTTCGTTATCGGCGTGATGGTGGTGCAGCGTCCAAGGCGCCTTGCCGCGCAAGACGACCTGGTCGATGCCGAACATCAGCGAGCCGAAGAAGAGGCCCTTCGACATCCAGGGCTTGAAATTACGCGCCTTGTGCAATTCTTCATAGAGCCAGCTCGCTTTGAACGCTTCGGGATAGGCGTTCAGCTCGTCGCCCGAGCGACCGGCCTTCAGTGCAGCGCAAGCTGCCTCCGCGGCGAGCATGCCGGATTTGATCGCAGCGTGGCTGCCCTTGATACGTGCCGCGTTGAGGAACCCCGCGTTGTCCCCGATCAGTGCACCGCCGGGGAAGACGAGCTTGGGCAGCGACTGCAGCCCTCCGGCGGCGATGGCTCGGGCACCGTAGGCCACGCGCTTGCCACCTGCGAATGTGTCGCGAATAGCCGGATGCGTCTTGAAGCGCTGGAATTCCTCGAACGGTGAGAGATACGGGTTGGTGTAGCTAAGGCCGACGACGAAGCCGACGGCAACCTGGGTGTTCTCCTGGTGATAAACGAACGACCCGCCGTACGTCGAGCTACCCAGCGGCCAGCCTGCGGTGTGCGTGACGAGGCCGGCCTGGTGTCTCTCCGGCTTTACATCCCAGAGTTCCTTGAGACCAATGCCGTACACCTGAGGATCGACGCCGTCACGCAGCTTGTATTTCGCTTCGAGTTGCCGGCCGAGCTGGCCGCGGCAGCCTTCGGCGAAGAAGGTGTATTTGCCGTGGAGCTCCATGCCGGGCTGGTAGGCGTCCGTTTTCTCGCCTTTCTTGCTGATGCCCATGTCGCCAGTGGCGACACCCTTGATCTTGTCGCCGTCGTAAAGCACCTCAGTCGCGGCGAAGCCGGGAAAAATCTCGACGCCCGCGGCCTCGGCCTGTCTTCCGAGCCAGCGCGTGACGTTGCCGAGGCTCACCACGTAGTTGCCGTGGTTCTGGAAGCACGCCGGCAACATGAACGACGGCGTGCGGACCGAGCCGTTCTCGCTGAGGAAGAGGAACCGGTCCTCGATGACCGGCGTGGTGAGCGGCGCGCCCTGCGCCTTCCAGTCAGGCAGGAGTTCGCTGATGGCGCGTGGATCCATCACGGCGCCGGAAAGGATGTGTGCGCCGACCTCCGACCCCTTTTCCAGCACGCACACCGAAACGTCGGGCGCGATCTGCTTCGCGCGGATCGCGGCGGCGAGGCCGGCGGGGCCGGCGCCGACCACGACGATGTCGTACTGCATCGATTCGCGCGGCATGTCGGGAATTATAATCAGCGCCCCGATGGAGCCCCGGCGGAAGCTTGTCCACGTAGAACGTATTCCGATTCGCTGGGGCGACATGGACGCGATGGGTCACGTCAACAACACCGTCTACTTTCGCTACATGGAGCAGACGCGCATCAGCTGGTTCGACGCCCTCGTGCCGGGCGAGGAGGCGTGGAAGTCGACCGGCATCGTGATCGCAAACGCCACTTGCAACTTCAAGCGCCCGATCAATTACCCCGGCACCGTCGACGTCCAGCTCTACATCGGCGAGCTGGGAGGGTCGAGCGTTCCGACGTTTTACGAATTGAGCGTCAACGGCGAGCTTTATGCCGACGGCGCGGCCACCGTGGTTTTCATAGACATGCAGAAGCAAAAGCCCGTCCGCATTCCCCAAGCTATTCGAGAGGTGCTGCAATGAAAAAGGTATATCCCGATGCCGCGGCCGCCCTGAAGGGCCTCATTCGCGACGACATGGTCATCGCCGCAGGCGGCTTCGGCCTTTGCGGCATCCCCGAGAATTTCATCGCCGCGCTGAAGGACAGCGGGGTCAAGGGCCTCACGATCATCGGCAACAATGCGGGGGTCGACGACTTCGGCATGGGCCTCTTGCTCAAGTCCCGCCAGGTGAAGAAGGTGATCGCGTCCTATGTCGGCGAGAACAAGGAGTTCGAGCGCCAGGTGCTGGCGGGCGAGCTCGACCTGCAGCTCACCCCGCAGGGCACGCTCGCCGAGAAGCTGCGCGCGGGCGGCGCCGGCATCCCGGGCTTCTATACCCGCACTGCGGCGGGCACCAAGCTCGCCGAGGGCAAGGAGACAAAGGTCTTCGACGGCAAGCAATACGTGCTCGAGGAGGGCATCCGCGCTGATCTCGCGATGGTCAAGGCATGGAAGGGCGACAAGTCGGGGAATCTCGTCTACCGCAAGACTTCGCGCAACTTCAACCCGATGATCGCCACCTGCGGCAAGGTCACGGTGGCCGAGGTGGAGCAGCTGGTCGAGGTCGGCGAGCTCGACCCCGACCAGATTCACACGCCGGGCATCTACGTGGATCGCATCATCCAGGGCGCGAAGTTCGAGAAGCGCATCGAGTTCCGCACGCTTGCCGGGACGACCGGCAAGAAGGATTCGCCGATCCGCGAGCTGATGGCGAAGCGCGCCGCCCAGGAGCTTCGCGACGGCTACTACGTCAACCTCGGGATCGGCATCCCGACGCTGGTCTCCAACTACATCCCTGCCGGCATCAACGTCACCCTGCAGTCGGAGAACGGCCTGCTTGGCATCGGCCCGTTCCCAAGCGAGAGTCAAGTCGATCCTGACCTCATCAATGCGGGCAAGCAGACCGTCACCACGATCCCGGGCTCGAGCTTCTTCTCCAGCGCCGACTCCTTCGCCATGATCCGCGGCGG
>JAFARH010000219.1 GCA_019245555.1 Betaproteobacteria bacterium | reverse complement strand
ATCTCCAGGACGTAGCGGTCGCCTACCTTCGCGCGTCCGAAAGCAACACCAAGCTCCTTCATCGCCTTCTCGAACGCGAGATTCGTCATCAGCGTGCCGGCGACGCCCTTGAGCGCCTTCTTCGCCGCGCGCTGGCGCGCGACGATCCAGAGAAGCTGGTCGCCATCATAGAGCTTGCCCTTTGAGTCGACCATGACCAGCCGGTCTGCGTCGCCATCGAGCGCAATGCCGCCGTCGGCCTTCTGCCGCTTCACTTCCATGATCAGGTTGTCGGGCGACGTGGCGCCGAAGGCGTCGTTGATGTTGAAGCCGTCGGGCTTGACGCCGATCGGGCAGACCGTCGCGCCGAGCTCGTGGAACACGTGCGGCGCGATGTTGTAGGCCGCGCCATGCGCACAGTCGACGACGAGCTTGATGCCCTTCAAGTCGAGGTTCAACGGGAAAGTCGACTTGCAGAATTCGATGTAGCGGCCGCCCGCGTCCTCTCGCCGGCGCACCTTGCCGAGCTTGGCCGATGAGTTGCACTTCATCGGCTTCTCCATCTCGGCTTCGATCGCGGCTTCGGTGTCGTCGGGCAGCTTGAAGCCATCGCCCGAGAAAAACTTGATGCCGTTGTCGGCGTACGGATTATGCGAAGCGCTGATCACGACGCCGGCGGAGAGCCGCAGTGCGCGCGTCAGGTAGGCGACCGCGGGTGTCGGCACCGGGCCGGACATGTGCACATCGACGCCTGCCGCGGAAAAGCCGGCTTCGAGCGCGGCCTCGATCATGTAGCCCGAGATGCGAGTGTCCTTGCCGATGATCACCGCGGGATCGCGCTCCTGGCCGGAGAGCACCTTGCCGGCGGCGTGCCCGAGACGCATGACGAAATCCGGCGTCATCGGCGCATCGCCGACCGTACCGCGAACCCCGTCCGTGCCGAAGTACTTCCTCGTCATGCCTGCCTCAGCTGCTCCCATACGGCGATTACATCGCACGTTTCTTTCACGTCGTGCACGCGCAGTATAGTCGCGCCGCCCTGCAGGGCTAGCAGCGCCATGGTGAGGCTTCCCGCCAGGCGCTCGTCGACCGGGCGCCCGGTGAGCTTGCCGAGGGTGGACTTGCGCGAGAGGCCCGCGAGGAGCGGCGCGCCGAGATCGCGAAACTCCTCGAGATGCGCGAGCAGCGTGAGATTGTGCTCAACCGTCTTGCCGAAGCCGAAGCCGGGATCGATGACCAGCCTTTCATCACCAATTCCTGCCGCACGGCAGGCTTGGAGACGTTCATGGAGAAATGCCCGTACTTCGCGGACTACGTCATCGTAGTAAGGCTCGCGTTGCATCGTCGCCGGCTCGCCCTTCATGTGCATGAGGCAGACGGCGCACTTGCTTTCCATGACCGCGTCGAGCGCGCCGGGCGCCTGAAGGGCCTGGACGTCGTTCACCATCGAAGCACCCGCGGCTAGCGCGGCACGCATTACTGCCGGGCGACGCGTGTCGACCGACACGCAGAGGTGAGGGAGCTGTTCCAGAACCGGGATGACGCGTTGCAGCTCTTCCGCCTCCGATACCGGAGCGGCACCGGGCCGCGTCGACTCGCCGCCGATGTCCACGATGTGGGCGCCCTCCTCCGCGAGTTGGCGCGCATGCGCGATCGCCTGATCGCGCTCGAGGAACTTGCCGCCGTCGGAAAAGGAGTCGGGCGTGATGTTGACCACGCCCATGATGAGCGGCCGTTCGAGACTCAGCTCGAAGCGGCCGCAGCGGAGTTTTTTAGGCGCCTGCGACAGGCGCGGCAGCGCCCTCGGCGCTAGCGTCGCCGCTGGCCGGTGGCTTCTGCGACTGCGAGCCCGAAGGCTTCGGCGGACGCGGGGGCTTGCCGGCCATGATGTCGCCGATCTGGTCGGCGTCGATGGTTTCCCACTCGAGGAGCGCCTTTGTCATCGCCTCGACCTTGTCGCGGTTCGACTCGAGCAACCCGCGCGCAAGCTTGTACTGCGTGTCGATGATGCGGCGAATCTCGCCGTCGACCTGCTGCATGGTCGCTTCGGACACGTTCTTGTGCGTCGTGATGGCGCGGCCGAGGAACACCTCGCCCTCGTTCTCGCCGTAGACCATCGTGCCGAGCGCATCGGACATGCCCCACTGCGTCACCATGCGGCGCGCGATCTCGGTCGCACGCTCGAAGTCGTTCGCGGCGCCGGTCGTCATCTGCTTCATGAAGAGCTCTTCAGCGACGCGGCCGCCAAAGAGCACCGCGATCATGTTCATCAGGCGATCGCGGTCCTGGCTGTAGCGGTCGGTCTCCGGCAACTGCATCGTCACGCCGAGCGCGCGGCCGCGCGGAATGATCGTGACCTTGTGCACGGGGTCGGTCTTGGGCAGCAAGCGCGCGACGATGGCGTGCCCCGATTCGTGGTACGCGGTGTTCCGGCGCTCCTCTTCCGGCATCCCCATCGAGCGCCGCCCGGCGCCCATGATGATCTTGTCCTTGGCGCGCTCGAAGTCGTCCATGTCGACGAGCCGCTTGTTCTGGCGGGCAGCGAAGAGTGCTGCCTCGTTCACCAGGTTGGCGAGGTCGGCGCCCGAGAACCCCGGCGTACCGCGCGCGATGATGTCCGGCT
>JAFARH010000002.1 GCA_019245555.1 Betaproteobacteria bacterium | reverse complement strand
GAGGCCTTCGCCGCTGTCGAACACCACGATGGGCGCGCTCTTTCGGGGCACGAGATCGGCGATGACCATCTCCAGGCGCGAAAGCGGTGCCGAAGAAGCGTAGAACGGATGACCGCGGTAATGCACGCCCTGCTCGCGCACATCGAGAAGGGCGAGCTCACCGTGCCCCGCGAGGCGCGCCTGCAAATCCTTTGCCGAGATCAACTGCGTGCTTCGCGGATGTCCGAATGCGGCGGGAACACTTTCCACGCGCGCTCTTCCGCCTTGTAGTACTCGCGCTGATGCAGCTCCTCGAGCGCGAGGCCGTACATGTGGAAGTTGATGAGCGGCGCCTCGATGTGGATCGAGTGCAGGTCTTCGGGCATGAAGGCGACGCCGGTGCCCTGCTTCACCACCGCATTGCCTTTTTCCTTAACGCCGCTATCGACGCGGTCGTAGAACCGATTCAATTCTTCGCCGGAAACGCCGACGATCACCGCCCAGGTGGTGTGGTTGTGCGCCGGCGTGCCGTAATTCCCATCGGAGGAATTTACATACAGCGCGAAGCGATGGTCCGTGTCCTCGGACACCCGGTAGAGACACGAATTGCGCTTGGAGCCAGGCTGCGGTGGCGGGTAATCGGCCGAGGTGAAGAGTTCTTGCCGCGCCGCAAGGCGCATCAGGCGCTGCTTGATCTTCTCCAAGCTTGCACGCGTGACCCCGTCTTTCTTCTCGATCTGTCGCACGTCGGCGACCGCGGCTTCGATTTCCTGGTTTCGTGCTATCGCGCGCTTATCCATGGGAGTAGATTATCCCTCCCCCGTTCCACTTCCAAGGAGTGAGCCATGGCGATCAAAGCAAGTCGCAACGACGTATGGATGGCCGTGATCGACGATCGTGCGGGAGGTGCCGCCGAGAAGCTGGAGGCGCTCGCCAGAGCGGGCGCAGATCTCGAGGTGGTGTTCGCGCGCCGCACGCCCGAGCATCCGGGACAAGGGATCCTGTTCGCGGGGCCGATCGAAGGCGCCAAGGTGAAGCGCGCGGCGGAAGAAGCCGGCTTCAGCCGCCACGAGAGCATGAAGGGCATACGGATCGAGGGCACCGACAAGCCGGGCCTCGGCTCGAAGATTGCGCGCTGCCTCGCGGACAGCGGCATCAGCTTCCGCGGCATGCAGGCGAGCGTGGTGGGCAAAAACTTCCTCTCCTTCCTCGTCCTCGACACCGAAGACGACGCGGCCAAGGCCGTGAAGGCGCTGCGCAAGCTCTAACGTACCTTGTAGATCTCGTCCTCGAAGGTGCCGCGCGACACGAGCAGTGACGCGCGGCGCCTGCCTTGATCCGAAGTGATGGTGGCGCGCTCGGCCTTGTTCTTCCACTGTGCCATCACCGGGCCTGGCCCTTCGAACGCCGGCGGGCCGTAGCGCGGCGTCAGGAATTTGACGATGCCGGCGACGTCGCGATGGTCGAAGCGCACGTCGAAGCCTTCGACCGTGCCCTTGCGCAGATAGAACGTCACGCTCGCGTCGACACCCGCGAAGATGACGCGCGAGTCGTCGCAGCGCCGGTCGGCGGCGCGGCTCGGCCATTCCAGCGCCCGGCAATTCGCGTACGGAAACTTCTCCCGAATGTCCTTCTCGCTTGCGCCGAGCGCTACGCCGTTCACGTCGTAAGCATGCGCGGCACCAACGAAGAGCAGGAGGGGTAGAACCAAGCCGCTACATCGAAACGAGGCGGCCGCCGAGCATGGTGAGGCGCTGCGCCATGATGGCGAGGAACGCCTCGTTGAAGCGCGCCCGGCACGACTCCGACAGCGCGTCGATATCGTCGACCTTCATGCGCATGGCCCAGCTCGGCTCCATCGCCGTCACGGTGGCGCTGCGTATCTGGCTCGTGTCGCGCCGTGCGTAGGCCATCTCGCCAACGCATTCGCCGGCGCTGACTGCATTCAGGAGTTTCCCGCGCTGGGTGACCTTGAGCATCCCCGAGGCGAGGATGAAAAAGTGCGCGTCGGGCGTGCCCTCCTTGATCAGCGCCGCGCCCGCGGGATGCAGCTCCCAGCGCGAGGCGCGCACCGCTTCCCAGAGCTCGACATCGGTGAAGCGCTTGAAGAACGCGAGTCGCCGCGAGGCGCTGAACTTTTCCGCGTCCGACAGATCCTGCGAGCTCCTCTGCTGGCCGAGAACCTTGGCAAGGTGTTCGGCGAACTCGTCCCAGCTGGAATAACGCTCGTCGCGGGTCTTGCCGAGCGCGTGCAGCACGAGCTGGTCGATGACGGCAGGCACCCCCGGACGCAGCGCGGAAGGCGGCTTCGGTTCGACGGTGATGATGTTGTCGATCAGCTGGTACGTCGTCGCGCCGTCGAATGGACGCGAGCCGGTGAGCAGGTGGTAGATCACGCCGCCGAGCGAGAACATGTCCGAGCGGAAATCGATCTCCTCGCCGCGCACCTGCTCGGGCGACATGTACGCCGGCGAGCCGACGCCCGAGACCTGCGTCACGTCGCTCCGCGCGAGCTGGGCCGCGCCGAAGTCGGAGACCTTGATATCGATGTCGTTGGAACCCGATGCCTTGGTCAGGATGTTCGCGGGCTTGATATCCCGGTGCACGACGCCGAGCGTATTGGCGAATTCAAGTGCCTTGCAGCACTTGTAGCCGATCTCCACTGCCTGCATCGGATCGAGCAATCCGTCAGGCTCGCAGTACTTGGTGAGCGCGGGGCCGTCGACTACTTCCATTACCAGGTAGCGCACGGGATCGCCCCCGCTCACGTCCTCGAGGCCGGCATCGTAGATGCTGACGATGTGCGGATGACGCAGCTTTCCGGCGAGGGCCGCTTCGTTCTGGAAGAAGCGCAGCTGGCGACGCGCCTCCTCAGGATCGTTCGAGAGTTTCTCGAGGACCTTGATGGCGACTTCGCGCTGCGCGAAGGGATCGACCGCGAGAAAGACAGAGCCGGTCGCGCCCTTGCCAAGCAGCTTCTTCACTTCGTACTTGCCGACGTGAGTGAATTGCATTAAGCGGTGGGAACGTTGCGCGCGAACGCATCGTACAGGTCGAGCATTCGCGAGCGCCACCCGGATAAAGGGTCGGAACTGTTAAATATGTCCTGCGGGCTCGTCACGCGCATCCACTGAAGCACGGAGAAGAGAATGTAGTCGGCGTACGCCGGTGCCGTTCCGCAAATAAATGTCTGGCGCTTGAGCGCCGCTTGCATCGGCTCGAGCGCCCTCGTCAGCCGTTCGAGCGATTGCGGGCGTCGCGCACGTGACTCTTCTAGCGTGGATTTTAGGAAGCCTTCGAATTGCTGACGGAAGAATGCCTCGTCCGCCGGGTCAACGCGTTCGTGAACATCTGCGACGATCACGGGCATCGCCGCGGGCACGACCACCCGGTCGACCCACGTGTTGAAGGCCTGCGTGACCCCTCGCCCGATGGCACCTCCAAAGAGTGAAGGATTGTTCGGATAACGGTCTTCGAGGTACTCGGCGATCTTCCACGAGTCGCGCACCACAGTCTCGCCATCCTTGATGATCGGCACCGTCTTGCCGCCGGAGAACGCAATTGCGGCTTTGTCGCTCATCGGCACCGGGTGCGATTTGAATTCCAGGCCCTTGTGCTTGAGCGCCATGCGCGTGCGCCAGGAGAACAGGCTGTAGGGCCGATCGCCTTTCCCCTTCAGCTCCCAAAGCTCGATCACGCGGCCTTCTTCACTTCGTGGCTGTCGGGCCGCGCCTTGATGCGCAGATCGATGGCGTCGGCGCGCTCACGTACGGCATTCCGGAAGGCCTGGTCGCGGCCCGTGAGGTATTGCAGCGGCCAGAACTGATTCGTGTGCTGGTACCAGGCGGACGCCTGCAGCGTGAAGTACGGATTCGCCAGGTGCGGCCGCGCCAGAGCGACGAGATCCGCCTTGCCTGCGGCAAGCAGCGTGTTGACCTGGTCGGGCGTCGTGACTGCGCCGACCGTCATCGTCGCGATGCCGACTTCGTTTCGCACCCAGTCGGCGTACGACGCCTGGTACATGCGCCCATAGACCGGCCGCTGGTGCGGCACGGTCTGCCCGGTGGACACGTCGATGAGATCGCAGCCCGCATCCTTCAGCGCGCGAGTGAAGGTAATGAGGTCGGTGCCCGATAGCCCGCCCGGCGCCCAATCGGTCGCCGAGATGCGCGCCGACATCGGCTTGTGCTTCGGCCACGCTGCGCGACACTCGCGGAAGACTTCGAGCGGGAAACGCATCCGATTCTCGATGCTGCCGCCGTACGGGTCGGTGCGTTTATTGGTGAGCGGCGAGATGAAGCTCGCGAGCAGATAGCCGTGCGCCATATGGATCTCGAGCATGTCGAATCCCGCCTGCTCGGCGTAGCGCGTCGAGCGCACGAAATCCGCGACGATTTTCTCCATGCCCTTGCGATCGAGCTCGAGCGGCACCTGCGAGACGCCCTCGTAGTACGGAATCGCCGATGCCGACACGATCGGCCAGTTGCCCTTCTCGAGCGGATAGTCCATGCGCTCCCAGCCGAGCTGCGTCGAGCCCTTGCGGCCGGAGTGGCCGAGCTGCATGCACATTTTCGCTTTCGAGTTCGCGTGGCAGAAATCGACGATGCGCTTGAAGGCCGCAGCCTGGGCCTCGTTCCATAGGCCCGTGTCCCCCGGCGAGATGCGCGCTTCAGGCGATGGACACGTCATCTCCACATACACCAAGCCGGCACCGCCGACGGCACGGCTGCCGAGATGCACGAAATGCCAGTCGCCCGGCACGCCATCGACCGCGGAGTACTGGTCCATCGGCGAGACGACCACGCGGTTCTCGACCACCATGTCGCGCAAACGGAGCGGCGTGAACATCGGAACGGGCGGCTTCTCGACGTCGATGTCGAAGCCCTGCTTCTTCACCCGGTGCGCGAACCAGCGGTGCACGCGCCGCACGAACGCCTCGTCGCGCAGCTCGAGGTTTTCCCAGGTGATCTGCTTCGAGCGCGACATGACGCCGAACGCGAACTGCTCGGGATCCATGCCCCAGTAGCGCTTCATATTCTCGAACCAGGCGAGCGAGACATTGGCGGCGTGCTGGGTCTTCTCCACCTCCTCGCGCCGCACATTGTCATAGCGCGTCAGCGCCTTCTTCACGTCCTGGTCCTTGCGGAACGCTTCATAGAGCGCAATCGCATCCTCCATCGCGAGCTTGGTGCCCGAGCCGATGGAGAAATGCGCGGTCGCCTTGGCATCACCCACCAGCACGGCATTGCCGCGCACCCAGGTCTTGTTCGTGATGTTCGGAAAGTTGCGCCACAGAGAGCGGTTGACGATCAGCGGATGGCCATCGAGCTCCTCGGCAAAGACCTTCTCGAGCACCGGCAGCATCTCGGTTTCGCTCAACTTGTCGAAGCCGAAATTGCGCCAGGTCGTCTCGTCCATCTCGATCACCCAGGTCGAGCGGTTGGGCTCGTACTGGTAGACGTGGGCGAGCAGCACGCCCTCCTTGGTCTCGCGGAAGAAATACTTGAACGCGTCCAATGACCGCGTGGATCCCAGCCACGTGAACTTGTTCGGCCGCAAATCCACGCTCGGCTGGAAGTGATCCTTGTATTTCTCGCGAATCTTCGAGGCGATGCCGTCGGCCACCACGATTAGATCGGAATCGGCGAACTCCTCGAGGCCTTCCACCTCGCGCTGAAAGCGCATGTTCACGCCAAGCTCGCGACCGCGGTCCTGCAAGATGTTGAGGAGCGCGACGCGGGAGCAGCCGCAGAAGCCGTTACCGCCCGAGCGCAGCGTCTGGCCCTTGTAGACCACGTCGACGTCGCCCCAATAGGCGAAGCGGCGCCGGATGCGCTCGTAGGTGACGAGGTCGTAGGCCTTGAACGTGTCGAGCGTCTGGTCGGAGAACACCACGCCGAACCCAAAGGTGTCATCCGGCCTGTTGCGCTCATAGACGGTGATGTCCCATCGCGGCCACGCCTTCTTCGCCAGCAGCGCGAAGTACATGCCGCCGGGCCCTCCTCCAATGATGGTCACTTTCATGCTCATTTCTCCGGAACGACCGCCGTGGCTTCGATTTCCAGCTTAGCTTCCGGCTCGACCAGGCCGGTGACCTGCACTACCGCCAT
>JAFARH010000450.1 GCA_019245555.1 Betaproteobacteria bacterium | reverse complement strand
GCTCGGCCACCGGCGCCTCGCCATCATCGACCCGAACGGCTCGCGCCAGCCGATGTGCGACGACGCCGCGGGCCTCGCGCTCAGCTTCAACGGCGAGATCTACAACTTCCGCGAGCTGCGCGCGGAGCTCGAGACGCACGGCCACCGCTTCGAGCGCGACTCCGACACCGAGGTGCTGCTGCGCTCGTACCAGCAATGGGGCACGCAGTGCGTGCATCGCCTGCGCGGCCAGTTCGCCTTCGCAGTCTGGGACGCGACCGCCGAGCGGCTCTTCCTCGCGCGCGACCGCTTCGGCGAAAAGCCGCTCTACATCCACGAAGCGAATGGCGCGCTCCATTTCGCCTCCGAAATAAAGGCGCTGCTCGCCCTGCCGCAGGTATCCCATGAAGTGGACCTTTCCGCAGTCTGGGACTACCTCGCCTATCGCTATGTGCCCGGGCCGCGGACCTTACTCTCCGCGATCCGCAAGCTGCCGCCCGCCACGGCCGCGGTCTGGCACGCCGGCCATCTCCAGGAGATGCGCTACTGGACGCCGCCGGACAAGTTCCCGCGGCCACATAGTGGAACAGGCGGTGCCCAGATCCGCAACAAGGACGTGCCGCGCGCCTTCCTCGGCGCGCTCGGCGAAGCGGTCGAGCTGCAGATGGTGAGCGACGCGCCCTTCGGCGCTTTTCTCTCCGGCGGCCTCGACTCGAGCGTGATCGTCGCGCTGATGACGCGCTACTCGCCGAAGGTGAAAACGTTCTCCGTCGGCTTCGCCGGCGACCGGCATACTGAGCTCTCGCATGCGGCACTCGTCGCGCGCGAGTTCGGCACCGAGCACCACGAGATGGTGGTGACGCCGCGCGACTTCATGGACAACCTGCCGGCGCTCGTCGCGGCGCGCGACGCGCCGGTATCCGAGCCCTCCGATATCGCGATCTTCATGCTCGCGCGCGAGGCCCGGCGCACGGTGAAGATGGTGCTCACCGGCGAGGGCTCGGACGAGATCCTCGGCGGCTACCGCAAGCACGTCGCCGAGTGTCTCGCGTGGATGTACTGGACCTTGCCGCGCTCGCTCCGGCAGATGGCCGCGCCGCTCGTGCAGGCGCTGCCGTTCCGTTTCCGCAACCTCAAGATCGCGATGGCGAGCCTGAACTGCGAGGACTGGCACGAGCGCTATGTGCGCTGGTTCGGCGCGCTCGACTTCCACCAGCGTCGCCAGCTTTCGCGCCTGCGGGTGCACGAGCACGAGGCGCGCGACGACCTGCCGCCGTTCGACGCGCATCCCGATGCGGGCCCGCTCCGTCGCATCCTGTATTTCGACCAGACGAGCTGGCTGCCCGACAACCTGCTCGAGCGCGGCGACCGCATGACGATGGCCGCGTCGATCGAGGCGCGCGTGCCCTTCCTCGACCACAAGCTGGCCGAGTTCGCCTCGTCGCTCCCCGACCACTGGCGCGTCGATGAGCTGCGCCGCAAGCGCGTGCTGCGCGAGGTCGCGTGGTCGCTCCTGCCGCGCGAGATCCCCGAGCGCAAGAAAGTCGGCTTCACCGTGCCGGTCACCGATTGGTTCACCGGCGGGCTGCGCGACTATCTCTACGACCACCTGCGCTCGTCCGACTCGCTGACGCGAGCCTATTACGACAGCGCCGTGCTCGACCGGGTGCTGGACGAGCACACGCAGGGCGTGCAGACGCACGACAAGCTCCTCTGGACGCTCCTCACGCTCGAGATCTGGCACCGCCAGTACCGCGCTCCAGTGACCAAGCACACGGAAGAGAGGCTCGCATGTGCGGCCTAGCCGGCTGGGCAACGACCAGCGCCGCGCCCGACGCTCACGCCCTCGGGCCGATGGCGGAAGCGCTGGCGCACCGCGGCGATGGCGATGCGTTGTCGGCGGTCATCGACCAGCAGCCGCGTCGGGCCGTAGTGATGGCTGCATCCGTGACAGACGAGACGAGCCGCATTTCGCTTGCGCTCGACGGTGCGATCGTCAATGGCGCCGACCTGCGCAAGGATCTCGCGAAGCGCGGCTACCAGTTGAGGACCAGGTCCGACGCGGAGCTTCTCCTCCGCGCCTACCAGCAATGGGACAAGGAGATGGTGAAGCACCTGCGCGGCGCCTTTGCCTTCGCCATCTGGGATGCGCCGAAGGAGCGGCTGATGCTCGCGCGAGACCGCTTCGGGCAGAAGCCGCTCTATATGCACCAGGCGGGTGGGGCGCTCAGCTTTGCCTCCGAGGTAAGGGCGCTGACGCGAGCGCCGGGTGTGAAGGTCGAGATCGACACCAACGCGGTCGGCGAATACCTGGCCCAGCGTTTCGTTCGTGGGCCGCGAACACTCATTGCGAACGTACGCAAGCTCGTGCCCGGCACGTACGCGCTCTGGCAGTTCGGCACGCTGCGCGAGACGCGCTACTGGAGCCCGCCGGATGGCGAGGCTCCTATCGCGCGCGGACCGGCGAACCCGGTGGAAGGGTTTATCGAGCGACTCGCGGAAGCGGTCGAGCTCAATATGCAAACGCCGAAGGTCGGCGTGCTGCTTTCCGGCGGGTACGACTCGGCGGCGATCGTGGCGCTCGCACGCACGCGCCATGACCATGTGACGACGTTCTGCGCCGGCTTTGCCGACGACAGGCGCAGCGAATTGGCTGCCGCCAAGCGCGTGGCCGAGCACTTCGGCACGCAGCACCACGAGATCGTGCTCGAGCGCCGCGACGTGCTAGCGCAGTTGCCGCACCTGATCACGAGCCGCGATGCGCCGGTCTCGCGACCGGCGGACGTGGCGCTGCATCTCCTCGCGCGCGAGGCGGCTCGCAAGGTGAAGGTCGCACTGTCGGGCGATGGCGGCGACGAGATTCTCGGCGGCTACCGCCGCCATACGTTCCTGCGCGGATTCAAGCTGAGCCCGAAGCGGGTGAATGGACTGTTCGTCATCCCGGTCGCCGATCCCCGGCTGCCGGTGGAAGAGGGCAGGGCGAGCGCGCTGCGCAACATTCTTTTCTACGAGCAGACCGGCTGGCTCGCCGACAACCTGCTCGAGCGCTCGGACCGCATGACAGCCGCCGCATCGCTCGAGCTGCGCATGCCGTTCCTCGATCATCGCGTCGCGGAATACGTCTCGGCATTGCCGGACTCGGCACGCGTGCGAGGCCTGTCGACGAAATGGATCCTGCGCCAGGCCGATCGCAAGCTGATCGGCGATGCGAACCTCAAGCCTCGCAAGGCCGGGTTCCGCATCCCGGTCGGCGACCTGATGCGCGAGCAAGGGGTCCTCGATCAACTGCGCGGGAACGGCTCGCGCACGCGCGCGTATTACGACGGAAAAGTACTCGATCGCCTGCTGGACGAGCAGCTCGCCGGCAAGCGCAATCACGAAGAGACACTGTGGACGCTACTGAACCTCGAAATCTGGTCCCGGACCCTTTCGGACCAATCGCGCCGAAAGTAAAGCGCACGCTGCGTTGGCGCCTGAACCGCCTGCGTTGCATGACGCCGGTGGAGGTGGCCCATCGCACGCTGCGCGCGGTGCTGGCACGCGCCGAACGCTCGGGGATCGTGCGCGCCCCGCTCGTCCCGCAGCCGGACGGAGAGACGGCGAAGCCCTGGGTGCACAAGGACGTCGGCATCGAGCCCGGCCCCTATCTCGCGGCCGCCGAGCGCGTCGCGGAAGGCCGGCTCGACATCTTCGCGCTGCGCGAGCTCGAGCTCGGCCAGCCGCCGTGCTGGAACCGCGATCCGAAGACCGGCATCGAGGCGCCGCTCGACTTCGGCAAGCTCCTCGATTATCGCGATCCCGACCTGGTCGGCGACATCAAGTACCTCTGGGAGCCCAATCGCCACCTCCAGCTGGTCTCGCTCGCACAGGCCTATGCGCTGACCGGCGATCGTCACTATGTAGATGCGCTGTCCACGCAGCTCGACAGCTGGTTCCTCGCCTGTCCCTACGGACGCGGACCGAACTGGTCGAGCGCGCTCGAGGCGGGCCTGCGCCTCGTCAACTGGTCGATCGCCTGGCAGCTGGTGAAGCCGGCGCTCGATCCTGACTTCGAGCAGCGGTGGCTGCGCTCGGTATACGAGCACGCGCACTTCGTGCGCCACTGGTTCTCGGCGCATTCGTCGGCGAACAATCACCTGATCGGCGAAGCGGCGGGCCTATTCATCGCGGGCGTCACGTGGCCATGCTGGCGCGAGATGCGCGAGTGGCGCGCCGCCGCCAAGAACATCCTGGAGCGCGAAGCGCTCGCGCAGACAGCGCCGGATGGCGTAAACCGCGAGCAGGCGGTCTGGTACCAGCAGTTCGTGCTCGACATGATGGTGCTCTGCCTGCTCGCCGGGAAAGCGAACGGCGAATGGTTCAGCGCCGACTACGAGTCGCGCATCGAGGCGATGATGGACTTCATCGCCTCCATCATGGACAAGGGCGGCAACGTGCCGATGTTCGGCGACGCCGACGATGGCTACGTTGTGCGCCTCGACCAGGACCCGGCGTTCTCGCCTTACCGCTCGGCCCTATCGCTCGGCGCACTGCTTTTCCGCCGCGGCGACTTCAAGCTCAAGGCGGAAAAGCTCGATGACAAGGCGCGCTGGCTGCTCGGCGCTCAAGCCGCCGCGCAGTACGAGGCGCTGGATACCGAGGCGACGCGTCTGCCGCAGCGACAGACGTTCCCCGACGGCGGCTACTACATTCTCGGCGCGGAGTTCGACACGCCGAACGAGATCCGCGCCGTGGTCGACGCCGGGCCGCTCGGCTACACGTCGATCGCCGCGCACGGCCACGCCGACGCGCTCTCCTTCACGCTGTCGGTCGGCGGCCGCGAGTTCCTGATCGATCCCGGCACCTACGCCTATCACACGCAGGAACGCTGGCGGCAATTCTTCCGTGGCACGTCGGCGCACAACACGGTGCGCGTCGACGGGCGCGATCAATCGGAGCAGGGCGGCAATTTCCTGTGGTTGGAGAAGGCGCGCGCGGGCTGCGGCTTGTGGCTCTCGTCAGCGGAGAAAGACAGCTTCGAAGGCTGGCACGATGGGTATCTCAGGCTCGACGATCCGGTGAAGCATCGCCGGCTCATCGAGCTCGACAAGGCTGCGCGGCGGTTGCTGATCGAAGACAACCTGGAGATGGGAGAAGAGCACGAGGTCGAGCTCTTCTTCCACTGCGCGGAGCAATGCCGGGTCGATGCCGTAGCCGGCGGCTTCATCATCGAGCGCGATGGCATCGCGCTGCGGCTCATGCTGCCGGAGAACGGCACCGCTGAGATCTATCGCGGCAGCCTCTCGCCGGTCTCGGGCTGGATCTCGCGCGGCTTTGATCGACGCCAGCCGACGAGCACGATCGCGTGGCGCGCCAGGCTCTCGGCGCCTGCGCTTCTGCGCACGACAATCGAAATCAAGAACGCCTAGCCCTGCGCCTGGCGCAGGTCGTCGGTGGTGAGTTCCTCGTTGGCGAGCGCCGCTTCGCGAATCGGCCGCGAGCGCTCGTAGGCATCGCGTGCGCGAGTGAAGCACTGCTCCGCGGCCGCCGTGTTTCCTTGCTTCGCATACTGCTCGCCGAGCTGGTTCAGCAGCATGATTGTCTCGTCGAGGGCGCGCACGGCATCCATCAGCCGCTGCTCCACCTGCTCGGTGCCGGCCTCGAGCAGCGTGCCGTTTGAGAGCGCATGACCCGTGTGGCAGCGGAAGCGGACGATGTTGCCCTCGCGGAACATGGTCAGCACGCCATGGCATTCCGGACAGGTGAAAGGGGAGAGCTGGCCGTATTGCATGACGCTCTCGATGCGCGAGTCCGCCTCGCGCGCGATCTTGACCTCGGCTTCCATCTTCTCGCGCTCGGTCGCGGCAATGAGCGGCTCCGGGGCTGCCTCCTCGCGCGTAAGACGCGCGAGCAGCGGCCCGATCTCGGCCACCGGCACCTTGTAGTCGACCTCGACGTTGTCGAGCGCGCTGAGCGGCATAGAGCGGTGCATGGCGTCGGCAGGGTCCTGCACGACCGCGGTGCCGCCGCGCATCTTGATCGCCCACAGGCCCGCCGTGCCGTCGTCGAGCGCGCCGGAGAGGACCACGCCGACTACGCGTGGGCCATAGATGTAAGCGGCTGAGCGAAAGAGCGGATCGACGGCGGGGCGGAAGCGGTTTTCTTTGGGACCCTTGGTGACGCGGACGTAGCCACGCTCGAGCAGCAGATGATGGTCGTTCGGCGCGACGTAGATGTGCCCGGGTTGGATCGGATCGCCATCCCTGGGATGCACCGCGGGCACAGGGCCGGCGCGCGACATCACCGCAGGCAGCACGCTCTTAACACCCGGCGAGAGGTGCCAGACGACGAAGATCGCCGCCGGGAAGTCAGCAGGCAGGCCAGCGACGAGCTTCTCGAGCGCGCCCATGCCGCCTGCCGAGGCGCCGACTACGATGATGTCCTTCTTGGCCATCCTAGAAGCCTGCAAGCTTCGGGCCCCTAGGCGGGCAGCTACCTTACTTCTCGACTTCCTCCATCAGGAGGATCACGCCTTCACGCTTCTTTGACGGCGTGACGAGCGGCGTGCAGGTGACGCGGCACTTGATCTTCTTGCCACGACGGTTGACGGCGTCGAGTTCGACCTGCTGGTGGTCGCTGTCACCGTTCAGGCACGGGCGGATGACATCGCGCAGCTGGCCGACCGGCAGGCCGATGTCGAGGTTGAGGAGCGAGCGGCCTTGCACTTCGTCGGAGCGCAGGCCCCAGAGATCCTCGGCGCGCTTGTTCCAGACAAGCACGTTAAGGTTGTGGTTCACCACGACCGCCGCGGCGCGGAGGCCCGTGAGCACCGACTCGAGGAACGCGTTCAGCTGGTTCATCTCGTCGGTGCGCTGGCGCAGCTCCTCGTTCACCGTCTGCAACTCCTCGTTGGTGGACTGGAGCTCCTCGTTCATCGTCTCGAGCTCCTCGTTGGTCGATTGGAGCTCTTCGTTTGTTGTTTCCAATTCTTCGTTCGAGGACTGCAGCTCCTCGTTGGTCGTCTCCAGCTCCTCGTTGGACGATTGCAGCTCCTCGTTGGTCGTCTGGATTTCCTCGCGCGAGCGCTGCAGCTCGTCGGTCATCATCGAGTAGCGGGTGACGTCGAGGAAGGTGATGCCCACGCCGTGCGGGTTCTGCGCGTCGTCGAAGAGCGGTGCGACGACCACGTCGAAGTATTGCGGCTCGCCACCCTGGAAGCGACGCTCCACCGAGGTCTGCGTCACCGAGCGCCGCTCGGCGTAGGACTGCTCGATCAGCGAGCGCAGCTCGAGCGGCCGGTAGGAGATCTCGAGGTCCTGCAGCGGCCGGCCGATGTCCTTCGGGTTGATGCTGAACATGACGCGCGCCTTCTGGTTCGCCATGTAGAGCGTGCCATTCGCGTCGACGATGATCCGCGCGATCGGAGATTCTTCGAGCGCGAGGTCCCGCAGGCGATCATTGCGCATGAGGTCGTTTCCATTACCGTTGGCGTTGACGAGTGCTGCTGCGCGCGCACGCCCCCCGAGGCCGGGCTGCGGCACCTTGGCGAAGACGCGGCATTTAAGGTTGAGCGGCGTGAAGAGGCTGCCGTGCGAAAGCAGCATCTCGGCGCGGCCGAGGAAAAGATAGCCGTGGCCGTTGCCGTCGCCGTTCAGCGCGAAGTGGAAGCGCTGCAGGATCTTCGACTGGGTCTCGGCGTTGAAGTACATGAGCGTGTTGCGGCACACGAGCAGGTCGAGCCGCGAGATGGGCGCGTCCTGCACGATGTCATGCCGGCCGAAGATCACCGCGCGGCGCAGGTCGGGGCGGAAAACGAAGCGGCCGTTCTGGCGTTCGAAGTAGCGCTGTACGAGCGTCGGGTCGACGCCTTCGAGGTCCTTCTCCGAATAGCCGGCGAGCCGCGCCTGGTTGAGCGCCTCCTCGTCGGCGTCGGTTCCATAGACCTTGACGCGATCGCGAAAGTCTTCGGCGCCCATCGCCTCGGCGAAGGAAATCGCCAGCGAATAGGCTTCCTGCCCGGAGGCGCAGCCCGCCGACCAGATGCGCACCTGGTCCTGTGCTCCCTTGCTACCGAGAAGCTGTGGGATCGTTTCCTTGCGCAGGTATTCCCACGCCGCATCATCGCGGAAGAACGAGGTGACGTTGATGAGGATGGTATTGAAGAGCTGCGCGAACTCCTCGGGATGCACCTCGAGGTAGTCGATGTAGCTGTCGAAGCCCTCGACGCCGGCGATCTGCATGCGCCGCTGCACGCGGCGCATCAGGCTCGGGCGCTTGTAGCCGGTGAAGTCGAAGCCGCGCTGCTGCTGCAGGAATTGCAGCAGGGC